>JAOPVD010000056.1 GCA_025966295.1 Frankiales bacterium
ACGTTGACGTCCTTGAAGGTCAGCACCCGGACCGTCTTCACGAAGCGCGCCGGCCGGTACATGTCCCAGACCCAGGCGTCGGTCAGCGTCAGCTCGAACCAGACCTCCCCGCCGTCGCTGCGTGGCACCACGTCGACGGCGTTGGCGAGGTAGAAGCGGCGCTCGGTCTCCACCACCCACTCGAACTGCCGGACGATGTCGCGGTACTCCCGGTAGAGCTGCAGCTCCATCTCGGTCTCGTACTTCTCAAGGTCCTCGGCGCTCACGAGGCCACATCCTGCCTGATCAGGGCCCCGCGCACGTTGACGTACGAGAACCGGTGCTCCTGGCACGGCCCGTGCTCGGCCAGGGCGGTCATGTGCTCGGGGGTGGAGTACCCCTTGTGCCGGGCGAAGTCGTAGGCCGGGAACCGTTCGTGCAGCTCGGTCATCAGCCGGTCCCGCGTCACCTTGGCCACCACCGAGGCGGCCGCCACGCAGGCCGCCACCCGGTCGCCCTTCCAGACCGCCAGCGACGGCGCCGGCATCCCCGCGATCGGGAAGCCGTCGGTCAGCACGTACGACGGGCACGGGTCGAGCCGCAGCACCGCCTGCCGCATCGCCCGGACGTTCATCACGTGCAGCCCGCTGCGGTCGACCTCCTGCGGCGGCACCACCACCACCGACCAGGCGAGCGCGCGCCGCACGACCTCGTCGTACGCGCTCTCGCGGGCCTTCTCGGTGAGCAGCTTGGAGTCGGCCAGGCCGGGCACCTCGCCGCGCTTGCCGGGCGGCAGCACGACGGCCGCGACGACCAGCGGGCCGGCGCAGGCCCCGCGGCCGGCCTCGTCGGCGCCCGCGACGAGCGGGAAGCCGTGGTTCTGCAGCACCCGCTCGAGCGCCCACAGGCCGTGCTCGGAGCGGACCACCGGCCGCGGCGCGGTGATCACGGAAGCAGCTCCAGCAGCTCGCTCGGGTAGTACCGCTCGGCGGTCGTGGCGAGCTCGTCGCGGGCCCACCAGCGGTGGCCCAGGACCGCCGCGGTCTCGACCTCGTTGAAGCCGGCGGTGTCGACCTCGTGCGCCTGGACGCGCAGCAGGAAGTAGTCCTCCGCCTGCCGGTAGACCACGTCGCCCCACGGGAAGGTCGTCACCCGCTGGTGCACCACGGCGCCGAGCTCCGCGGCAGTGACGACCAGGCCGGTCTCCTCGAACAGCTCGCGGACCGCGCCCTGCGCCGGCGTCTCGCCGGGGTCCAGCCCACCGCCGGGGGTGAACCACCACCGCCCGCGGGAGGTGTGGACCGGGTCCCGGCCCTGGAACAGCAGCAGCCGGTCCTGCGCGTCCAGCAGGAGCACCCTGGCGGCGCGACGGTCGACGGGCTGCGCATCGGGGACTGTCATGGCCGTTCGATCGTACGGCTCAGCACCGCAGCTTCCGGCGCCGCCGCAGCCACGTCAGCGGCGCCGCCGCCAGCGCGCCCAGCACCAGCTGCGACCCCGGTACGGCGAGCGCGTGGGTGAACGTCGCCGGCACGCCGAGCACCTTCCAGTGCTGCAGCGGGTAGACCACCACAAAGGCGCGCCCCACCACCCGGTCGACCGGGACGGTGCCGTGGTGGGCGTCGGTGTAGTGGTAGCGGGAGTCGGCCGAGCTGCCGCGGTGGTCGCCGAGCACGAACAGCCGGCCCTTCGGCACCAGCAGGCCGGCGGCGCCGGGCGGGCAGTTGGCCCGGTCGTGGCCGGCCGCGCAGAACCACTTGTTGGTGTCCTGGTCGTCACCGGCGTCGAGCAGGTAGGGCTCGTGCAGCTCCACCGGCACGCCGCCGGGCGGCGTGACCACGACGTTGCCCGCCGGGCTGCAGCACATCACGCGGTCCCCGGGCAGCCCGATGACGCGCTTGATGTAGTCCTTGTCGTCGCTGACCACGCCGACGAACGTGCCGACGCCGTGCAGCGCCCGCCCGACGGTGCCCTGGGGACGGGTGGCGCCGCCCTCCGGCGCCCAGTCGTCGATGCCGTTGAAGACCACGACCTCGCCGCGGTGGATGCCGCGGAAGTCGTAGATCAGCTTGTTGACGAGGACCCGGTCGCCGACCTCCAGCGTGTGCTCCATCGACCCGGACGGGATCGAGAAGGCCTGCAGCAGCAGCGCCTTGATGAGCAGCGCGAGCACGACCGCCAGGCCCACCAGAAACGGCAGCTCCCGCCAGGCCGTCCGCTTCTTGGCAGGAGCGGTGGCCTCGACGGGAGCTGTCGTGGTGTCTGCGGTCACGCGAGGCTCAACGGAGCCGGCGCGCGGAACGTGCCGATCAGGCGTTGCTGGCGGGCGCCGCGGCAGCAACCGGCCGCACGTCGCGCTTCTCCTTGATCTTCGCCTTCTTGCCGCGCAGCTCGCGCAGGTAGTAGAGCTTCGCGCGCCGGACGTCACCGCGGGTGACGACCTTGATGTCCTCGATGACCGGCGTGTGCACCGGGAAGGTGCGCTCCACCCCGACGCCGAAGCTCACCTTGCGGACGGTGAAGGTCTCGCGGATGCCGCCGCCCTGGCGACGGATGACGACGCCCTGGAAGCGCTGGACGCGCGAGCGGTTGCCTTCGACGACGCGGACGCCGACGTCGAGGGTGTCGCCCGGCCGGAAGTCGGGGACGTCGCTGCGCAGCGAGGCGTTGTCGAGCTCGTCGAGGGTGTGCATCGGTTCGCCTTCTCGGTGCGGTTCGCGCACGCGGAAGCGGACGCGGAGATCAGGGAGACGGGGACGGGGCCCCGCAACAGCCCTCTATGGTGCCACAACTCTTCCCGGGGGACAGGACCCGGTCTTCCCGGGGGACAGGACCCGGTCGCTACAGGGTCCCAGCGCCAGGGTCCGCGCCAGGGTCCAGCAGCGCGCTCTGGTCGCGCGGGCTGAGCGCCTCCGGCAGCCGGTCGAGCAGCTCCGGACGGCGGCCGGCGGTGCGGCGCAGGCTCTCGTCGCGGCGCCAGCGGGCGATGGCGGCGTGGTCGCCGGACAGCAGCACCGGCGGCACCTGCAGCCCCTGCCAGACCGGCGGCCGGGTGTACGACGGGCCTTCGAGCAGGCCGTCGCTGAAGCTGTCGTCCTGGTGCGACTGCGCGTTGCCCAGCACGCCGGGCAGCAGCCGGGCGACCGCCTCGACGACCACGAGGACCGCGACCTCTCCCCCGGCCAGCACGTAGTCGCCCAGCGACACCTCGTCGACGGTCATCGTCCGGCGGGCGTGCTGCAGCACCCGGTCGTCGATGCCCTCGTAGCGGCCGCAGGCGAAGGCCAGCCACGGCTCGCCGGCGAGCTCCTCGGCCAGCGCCTGGGTGAAGGGCCGCCCGGCCGGGGTGGGCACCACCAGCCGGGGCGCGGCGGTGGGGCCCTCCAGGGCCGCGAGCGCCCGCCCCCAGGGCTCGGGCTTCATCACCATGCCCGGCCCACCGCCGTACGGGCTGTCGTCGACGGTGCGGTGGATGTCCTCGGTCTGGTCGCGCAGGTCGTGCACCCGCAGGTCCAGGGTGCCGCGCTCGATGGCCTTGCCCACCAGCGACAGCCGGAGCGGCGCCAGGTAGTCGGGGAAGATCGAGACGACGTCGACCTGCATCAGGCGCCGTCTTCGGGCACCGGGTCGCTGAGGTCGAGCAGCCCCTCCGGCGGGTCCACGACGACCCGGCGGCCGGCCAGGTCGACGGTCGGGACGATGGCCCGCACGAACGGCACGAGGGCCTCCGCGCCGTGGCTGCGACGCACCACGAGGACGTCGCCGCCCGGCAGGTGCAGGACGTCGACGACCTCGCCCAGCGCGGTGCCGTCGGTGAGCTCGGCGGCCAGCCCGATCAGCTGGGTGTCGTAGTACTCGTCCTCGTCGGCCAGCGGCGGCAGCTCGGCGACCGCGACCCGCAGCACGGTGTCCCGGAGCAGCTCGGCGTCGTTGCGGTCCGCCACCCCGTCGAACAGCACCACGAGGTACTTGCCCTGCTGGCGGGAGCCGACGACGGTCAGCGGGCCGCGCTCGGGCGGGTCGGCCTGCAGGACCCGGCCGGCGGCGAACCGGTCCTCCGGGTCGTCGGTGCGGACCTCGACCGTGACCTCGCCCTTGATGCCCTGCGGGCGGCCGATCCGGCCCACCACGATCAGGTCGTCAACGGCCGGAGCCGGCTCCCGTCCCTCAGGGGACGGGGCCGGCTCAGGCGGACGAGCGGGTCGGCGCGACCCGGCGACGCGGGGTCGTCCGGGCACGGACTAGCGAACCTCGTCGGTGTCGACGACGTCGACACGCACGCCCTTGCCGCCGATCGCGGCGACGACGGTGCGCAGGGCCTTGGCGGTCCGGCCGGAGCGGCCGATCACCTTGCCCAGGTCGTCCGGGTGGACGCGCACCTCGAGGGTGCGGCCGCGCCGTCCGGAGACCATGTCGACGGTGACGTCGTCGGGGTTGTCGACGATGCCCTTGACCAGGTGCTCGAGGGCGTTCTCGAGCACTACTCGGCCGGGGTCTCGGCCGCGGCCTCAGGAGCCTCGGCAGGCGTCTCGGCGGGAGCCTCGGCGGCGGGCGCCTCGACCTCAGCAGCCGGAGCCTCAGCAGCCGGAGCCTCGGCGGCGGGCGCCTCGACCTCAGCAGCAGGAGCCTCAGCAGCCGGAGCCTCGGCGGCGGGCGCCGCGGTCTCGGCGGCCTTCTTCGGGGCGGCCTTCTTCTTCGGCGTGGTGGCCGCACCGGCCGCCGCAGCGGACTCGAGCGCGGCAGCCTCGAAGGCGGCCCTCTTGTCGGCCTTGGGCTCGCGGACCTTCAGCGGCTCGGGAGCCGCCTCGCCCTTGAACTTCTGCCAGTCACCGGTCTTCGACAGGATCTTCTGGACGGCCTCGGTCGGCTGGGCACCGACGCCCAGCCAGTAGGCAGCGCGCTCGGCGTTGACCTCGATGAAGGAGGGCTCCTCCTTCGGGTGGTACTTGCCGATCGTCTCGATCGACCGGCCGTCACGCTTGGTGCGCGCGTCGGCGACGACGATGCGGTAGTACGGGGCGCGCATCTTGCCCAGGCGCATGAGCTTGATCTTGACTGCCACGGGGTGTTGCTCCAGTCGTACGGGCGTGGGTGAGCGACCTGCAGCGCGTGGGGTTGCGCCGCGGCCGCGTCGTGCGGACGCGCCGTCGACGGGTAGAGGGCCGTCGGTCGGCGGTGACTCGCCCACCAGTGTGCCAGAAGCGCGCGCCGGTCGGTACGGGAGACTGCGCAGCGTGACCACCCTGGCCTCCGAGGAGCTCGCCCACCCACCCGCCGGACCGCTCTGGCGCAGTCCCGGCCTGGCGGTGCTGTTCACCGCCAGTACGACGGCCCGGCTGGCCAACGAGTCCGCCCGGGTGGCGGTGGTGCTGCTGGTCCTCGACCGCACCGGCTCCCCCGCCCTGGCCGGCGCCCTCGTCGCCGCGCTGACGCTGCCGGCGCTGCTCACCGGGCCGCTGATGGGGGCCTGGCTGGACCGCACCCGGCACCGGCGGCGGGCGTTCGTCGCCAACCAGGTCCTGCTGCCGCTCGTGCTCGTCGGGCTGCTGCTGACCGCCGGTGAGGCGCCGTCCTGGGTGGTGGTGGCGCTCGGCGCGCTGGCCGGGCTGACGCTCCCGGTCCTCACCGGCGGCTTCACCGGCCTGCTCGCGCCGCTGGTGCCGGCCGCCCTGCTGCGGCGTGCCTACGGGGCGGAGTCCACGTCGTACAACGTGGCGGGGGTGGCCGGGCCGGCGCTGGCCGGCGTGCTGGCGGCTGCGGTGTCCCCGGCGGCCGCGGTGGTCGGGTCCGCGGTGCTGAGCGTCGTCGCGCTGGTCGCGGTGCTGCGGGTGCCGATGCCGGCGCCGTCGGGCACCGCCACGACCGGGCTGCTGCGCAGCGTGTGGGGCGGCCTGCGGCACCTCGCCACGACGCCGGCGCTGCGGTCGGTGACGGTGGCGAGCACGCTGTCGTTCATGGGGCTGGGCGCGTTCCCGGTCGTCTTCCCGGCGCTGGCCCGCGAGGTGGGGGCGCAGGAGGCGGCGAGCGGGGCGCTGTTCAGCGGCTTCGCCATCGGCGCGCTGGTCGGCAGCCTGGTGATGGCCGCCCGGGTACCGCGGACCGGGCCGCTGCGGATGGCGCTGCTGGGGATCGGCGGCCTGCTGCTGGTGTTCGCCGCCCTCACGGCGGCGCCCTCGCTCGCGGTGGCGCTGGTGCTGGTGGTGCTGGCCGGCGCCTTCGAGGGGCCGGTGCTGTCCTCGACCCTGACGGTCCGCGAGCAGCACAGCCCGCCCGGGATGCGCACCCAGCTGGTCACCACCGCGGCCAGCTTCAAGTTCGGGGCCTACGCCCTCGGGTCGGCGGTCGCCGGGCACGTGGTGGCCGGGCACGGCGGCCGGGCCGGCGTGGTGGTGGTGGCCGGCTGCCAGGCGGTGGCCGTGCTGGCTGGGGCGGTCGCGCTGGGCTGGCCGGCGCTGCGGCACCGCTTCG
>JAOPVD010000067.1 GCA_025966295.1 Frankiales bacterium
CTGCTGTTCATCGACAACATCTTCCGCTTCACCCAGGCCGGCTCCGAGGTCTCGACGCTGCTCGGCCGCATGCCGAGCGCCGTCGGCTACCAGCCGACCCTGGCCGACGAGATGGGTGTGCTCCAGGAGCGCATCACCTCGACGCGTGGTCACTCGATCACCTCGCTGCAGGCGATCTACGTGCCCGCCGACGACATCACCGACCCGGCGCCGCACACCGCGTTCACGCACCTCGACGCGACGACCAACCTCAACCGCGCGATCTCCGAGCTGGGCATCTACCCGGCCGTCGACCCGCTCGACTCCACCTCGCGCATCCTGGACCCGACCTACGTCGGTGACGACCACTACAACACCGCGCGCGAGGTGCAGCGGATGCTGCAGAAGTACAAGGAGCTCCAGGACATCATCGCCATCCTGGGCATCGACGAGCTCTCCGAGGAGGACAAGGTCCTGGTCAACCGGGCCCGTCGCATCCAGCGCTTCCTGTCGCAGCCGTTCTTCGTGGCCGAGCAGTTCACCGGCCAGCCCGGCAAGTTCGTCCCGCTCGACGAGACGATCGACTCGTTCAAGCGGCTGACCCAGGGCGACTACGACCACATCCCGGAGCAGGCCTTCTTCCTGTGCGGCGGTCTCGAGGACGTCGAGGCCAACGCCAAGAAGCTCGCCGGCTAAGCACCCGTCGTACCAGGAGGCCGGTCACCCTGCACGGGGTGACCGGCCTCCTGCGTTCGCCCTGCGTCATCACCCGCAGGCTCGGCAGCGGGGGCACTTTCGAGGACGCAAGGCAAGCAGGGGTACGGCGGGAGGCGGGCGCGGCGGGCGGCGCAGCCGCCTGTCGGGCCGACCCGGGCCGCCCGGTAGGATGACCGCACCCGGAGGACCCCGGGCGAAGAGCTGCCTGGAGGACTGTCGTGTCCCTGCACGTCGAGCTGGTCTCGGTCGAGCGCGAGGTGTGGAGCGGTGAGGCGGAGAGCGTCGTGGCCCGCACCACCGAGGGCGAGATCGGCATCCTTCCCGGTCATGCGCCGCTGCTTGGGCAGCTGGCCGAGGGCCATGACGTCCGGATCCTCCAGCAGGGCGGCGGCGAGCTCGCCGTCAACGTGTCCGGCGGCTTCCTGTCCGTCACCGACCAGGGCGTGACGATCCTCGCGGAGTCGGCCACCCTGCCCGGCGAGACGGTCCCGGCCTAGCTCCCGTCCGACCGGCACCCCGCCCCCGTGCTGACCGTCGAAGTCCTCCTCGCGCTGGTCCTGCTGCTCGCCCTGGGGCTGGCCAGCATCTCGCTGCGCCGCCGCTTCCTGTCGCGCGGTGGCGGCGCGATCGAGCTCTCGCTGCGTCTCAAGCCGCGCCGGCACGGTCGCGGCTGGGTCCTCGGCGTCGGCCGCTTCGTCGGTGACGACCTGCAGTGGTTCCGGGTCTTCTCGCTCAGCACCCGGCCGCGGCGCACCCTGTCCCGCCGCGACCTGCAGGTCCGGGGCCGCCGTGCCCCCGCGGAGCACGAGGCCTTCGCGCTGCTCAAGGGCGCCGAGGTGGTCGAGCTGACCTCGGCGGCCGGTCCCGTCGACATCGCCCTGGACGGGTCCGCGCTGACCGGCTTCCTGGCCTGGCTCGAGGCCCGCCCGCCCGGCGCGACCCTGCCCGCCTGAGCGCCTGCCTCAGCTCAGCGCTCGCCGCCCGGCTTCCAGAGCACGTCGCCGTCCGGGTTGGCCACCCGGGACAGGATGAACAGCAGGTCGGACAGCCGGTTGAGGTACAGCGCCGGCTCCTTGCTGGTCCGCTCCGGGTCCTGCTCCAGCAGTGCCCACACGCCCCGCTCGGCGCGCCGCACCACGGTCCGGGCCACGTGCAGCAGGGCCGCCCCCGGGGTGCCGCCCGGCAGGATGAAGCTGGAGAGCTTCTCCAGCCGCTCGTTGTAGGTGTCACAGGCCTGTTCAAGGCGGGCGGTGTACTCCGGCAGCACCCGCAGCGGCGGGTACTTCGGGTCCGGGTCGATCGGCGTGCACAGGTCGGCGCCGACGTCGAACAGGTCGTTCTGCACCCGGCGCAGCACGGCGGCCACGTCCTCGGGCAGCTGGCCCAGTGCGATCGCCACCCCGAGGCTGCTGTTGGCCTCGTCGACGTCGGCGTAGGCGGTCAGCCGGGCGTCGGTCTTGCGCACCCGGCTCATGTCGCCCAGCGCGGTCGTGCCGTCGTCGCCGGTCTTGGTGTAGATGCGGGTGAGGTGGACGGACATGGCCCGCAGCCTAGGTGGCTGCGGGCCAGGTCCGGCCGGGGGGCGCGCTCAGCCGCAGCTGCTGTAGCCGCAGAGCAGGGCGCCGACCGGGCCCTGGTAGGTCGGGGCGCTGAGGTCGCCGTTGCCGTCGAGCACCTGCAGCCGGTCGTTCCTAGCCTTGGGGTCGCGGTCGATGAGCGCCACGCCGCGGGCGGCCCAGCCCGGGACGGCGGCGAAGGCCACCGTGGCGTCGCCGGCGTAGCTGATCTCACCGGTCCGCGGCTGCGGCACGACCACCAGCAGCTCGCTGGGGCTGCCCGGCAGGTCGCTGAGCACGAAGGCCAGCACGGCCGGCGCGCCCGCGGTGGCGCGGCCCAGGAAGAACGCCGGCCCCTGCGTGCCGCCGGTCGCGTAGCTCACGTCGTAGGCCTTCGTCTCGCCGCTGAACCAGGCCTGGCCGACCGTGTAGCGCACGCCACCGCTGGTGCCGGTGTACAGCGCCCGGTAGACCGCCTTGTCCGGCGTCCGGCCGAAGGCCTTCGCGAAGCTGGTCAGCAGCGCCTTCTGGTCGGGGCCGTCCGCGACCGTGCCCCGCGTCGGCCACGAGGTGAGCACGTTGGCCGGGACGTTCTGGCTGCCCGCGCCCTGGTCGGGGGCGTCGCCCTGCAGCAGGACGGTGCCATCCGGCGCCGTGACCCGGAGTGCGGCGGCCCAGGGGGTTCCCTGCTGCGCGGCGATGGCCACGCCGGAGGCCAGGGCGGTCATCGGCGCATAGGTGACCCCGCCGGCGGCGTACTCGAACCGCGTGACGCCTGGGGCGGCGACGACCACCAGCCGGGCGCGGCCCTCGTCTCCCTCCAGCGCGAAGGGCAGGGCGGCCGTCCCGCTCGCCAGCGGCTCGTCGTACACGAAGGACGGGGCAGCCGCGGTGGGGACGTGGACGAAGCCGTAGCGGGGGCCGTCGCTGCCGCCGGTGGCCACGAACGCGAGCTCGGCGGTGGCGGCCGGCTCGTAGACCTGGCCGAACAGCGGCGTGAGGGTGCTGCCCGGGTGCCGGGCCGCCCAGGCGCTCTGGACGGCAGCCAGGTCGGCCTTCGCCGCAGCGGTCCCGCGGTAGGCCCACGGCGCCGCCGGGTCCAAGGCGTACGCCGAGGACACCCGCGGGCCCTGCGTGGCGAAGGTCGCGGGCTTCGCCCGGCCGCCGAGGTCCAGCGCGGGCACCACGAAGGCGACCGCGGCGACCGCCAGGGCGGCGCCGGCCACCG
>JAOPVD010000077.1 GCA_025966295.1 Frankiales bacterium
GGCAAGGGTCCCGGCGCGACGGCCATCCCGATCGAGATCCCGCACTTCACCCTCGTCGGGGCGACCACCCGGGCCGGCCTGCTGCCGAGCCCTCTGCGCGACCGCTTCGGCTTCACCGGGCAGCTCGACTTCTACGCCGCTGCCGACCTCGAGCACATCGTGGCGCGCTCGGCGCTGCTGCTGGGCGTCGAGCTCGACCCCGACGCGGCCCGGGAGATCGCCGGCCGCTCCCGCGGCACGCCCCGCATCGCCAACCGGCTGCTGCGCCGGGTCCGCGACTTCGCCGAGGTCCGCGCCGACGGGGCCGTCACCCGGGTGGTCGCGCGCGCCGCACTGGCGGTCTACGACGTCGACGAGGTGGGGCTGGACCGGCTCGACCGGGCCGTGCTGGAGGCCCTCGTCCGGCGCTTCAACGGCGGGCCGGTGGGGCTGTCCACGCTCGCGGTGGCGGTCGCCGAGGAGGCGGAGACGGTCGAGGAGGTGTGCGAGCCGTTTCTCGTCCGCAGCGGGCTGATCGCCCGCACCCCGCGTGGACGGGTCGCCACGCCGGCCGCCTGGCGGCACCTCGGGCTGCGGCCGCCCGGTCCGGTCGACGTGCTGCCGCTCGACCTGGGCGACGCCGGCTGAGGGAACGCCACGGCCGTCCTGGGCGTTGTAATCGGCTGGCGCTGCGTAGACTCGCCCAAAGCGCAGCGGGGATGCTCGTTTCCCTGCTGCCTCTGCACGCGCTGCACCGCGGTCCGCCCGACAGGGGAGGGCCGCCCGAGACAGGAGATCGCGCCTCGTGGCACGTCCCGGCCCGAACACCCGAGGCCAGCTGCACGTCGGACGCTACTTCGGCGTCCTCGCTGCCATCTTCGTCATCCTGTACGCCACGGTGGCCCTCGCCGGTCCCGGCAGCGCCTGGCTGAAGCCCAAGCTCGGCCTGGACCTCCAGGGCGGCGCGCAGGTGATCCTCACGCCGAAGACCGAGACCGGCCAGAACGCCTCGGCCGCGCAGCTCACGGCGGCGGTCGAGATCCTGCGCCAGCGCGTCGACGCCTCCGGTGTGTCCGAGGCCGAGGTGGTCATCGAGGGCAACCAGATCGTCGTCTCGGTCCCGGGCGGCAACCGCGACAGCATCGCCACGGTCACGAAGGCCGCCCAGATGCAGTTCCGCCGGGTCAAGACCCAGGAGCCGGTCGCCCCCATCGCGACCACGGCCCCCAACCCCAGCGCGAGCCCGACGCCCACCACGGGCGCCGGCGCCGGCACCCCGTCGCCGACCGCCACCACCAACAAGCGGCCGCTCACCTCCGGGCTGCTGGCCGCCGGCACCCCGTCGCCCAGCCCGAGCCCGAGCGCGAGCAGCAGCACGCCGGCGGTCGTCAGCGGCGCGGTGTACAGCGAGGCCAACTACGCCGCCCTCGACTGCCGCAACCCGAAGGCCCGGGCCGGTGGCGCACCCGACCTGCCGAACAAGGAGGTCGTCGCCTGCGACCGCGACGGCAACTTCAAGTACCGCCTCGACGTCGCCAAGGTCGTCGGCAAGGACATCAAGGGCGCCAACGTCGGCAACAACCAGACCACCGGCGAGGTCGAGGTCAACCTCTCGTTCAAGGGCAGCGGTCAGGACCGCTGGACCAACCTCACCCGGGAGGCCTTCAACCAGCCGCCGCCGACCAACCAGGTCGCGATCGTGCTGGACGGGGTCGTGATCAGCGCCCCGCAGATCAACGGCGTCATCAACGCTGACGCTCAGATCACCGGTCAGTTCACCCAGAAGGAGGGGCAGGACCTCGCCAACAACCTGAAGTTCGGCGCCCTGCCCGTCAGCTTCGAGGCCGGTGACGCCCAGGTGGTGTCCGCGACCCTCGGTGACGACCAGCTCAAGAGCGGCCTGCTCGCCGGCGGCATCGGTCTCATCGCGGTCGTCATCTACTCGCTGCTCTACTACAGGATGCTCGGGTTCGTGACCATCGCGTCGCTGCTCGTCAGCGCCGGCCTGACCTACGCCTGCATCGTCATCCTGGGCAAGGAGCTCGGCTTCGCGCTGAGCCTGGCCGGCATCGCCGGCTTCATCGTCTCGGTCGGCATCACGGCCGACTCCTTCGTCGTCTACTTCGAACGCCTGAAGGACGAGATCAAGGAGGGTCGGACGCCGCGCTCCGCGGTCGACCGGGCCTGGGTCCGCGCCCGCCGGACGATCCTGTCCGCGGACACGGTGTCCTTCCTCGCCGCCGTGATCTTGTACTTCGTCTCGGTCGGTGGCGTCCGCGGCTTCGCCTTCACCCTGGGCCTGTCGACGCTGCTCGACGTGGCCGTGGTGTTCCTGTTCACCCGGCCGCTGATGTCGGTGCTGTCGCGGTACCGCTGGTTCTCGCGCAGCAGCATGACGGGCTTCTTCGGCCCGGACGGCGGCGAGCCGTCGACCGGGGCGCCGCGCAAGTCGCTGGCCCCCGCCCACACGACGCCGCAGGAGGCCTGACATGAGCGAGCAGACCGAGCGCCACGGCTTGATCCACCGGCTGTACCACGGTGAGACCACGTTCCCGCTCATCCACGCCCGCAAGCGGTTCTACGCCATCTCGATCGTCCTGGTCCTGATCGCGCTGGGCAGCATGCTGGTCCGCGGCTTCAACCTGGGCGTCGAGTTCAAGGGCGGGGCCATCTTCCAGGTCCCCGTCTCGTCCCAGCTCGACCTCGGGGCGACCCGCGGCTTCGTCGAGGGTCTCGGGATCAAGGACCCGATCCTGCAGACGGTGAAGTCCTCCGGCGGTGGCACCCAGCTCCGGATCGAGTCCGAGCCGCTCACGCTCGACGAGAAGACCAAGGTCGAGGACGGCCTCGCCCAGCACTTCAAGGTCAACGCCAACGACATCACGACCCAGAACGTCGGGGCGTCGTGGGGCAAGCAGGTGACCAACAAGGCGCTGCAGGGCCTGGTGGTGTTCCTCATCGCGGTCGTCATCTACATCTCGATCCGCTTCGAGCCCAAGATGGCGGCGGCGGCGATCATCGCGCTCCTGCACGACCTGATCCTGGCGGCGGGCGTCTACTCGGTCACCCAGTTCGTCGTGACGCCGTCCACGGTCATCGCGCTGCTGACCGTCCTCGGGTACTCGCTCTACGACACCATCGTGGTGTTCGACAAGGTCGAGGAGAACACCCGCGGGCTGGAGAAGCAGGCCACCCAGACCTACTCCGAGGCCGCCGAGCTGGCGGTCAACCAGACCTTCATGCGCTCGATCAACACCTCGCTGATCGCGCTGCTGCCGGTCTCCGGGCTGCTGTTCGTGGGCGCGCTGCTGCTCGGCGCGGGCACCTTGAAGGACCTCGCGCTGGCACTGTTCGTCGGGCTGGGCTCCGGGGCGTACTCCAGCCTGTTCCTGGCCACGCCGATCCTGGCCGACCTCAAGGAGCGGGAGCCGCGCTTCAAGGTCCTGCACCAGCGGGTCCTGGACCGCCGGGCCAGCGGCAAGGCGCCGGTGCG
>JAOPVD010000014.1 GCA_025966295.1 Frankiales bacterium
CCCGCACCGCCAGGACGGCGACCTGGTGCCGGGCCGCGGCCACCCGGTCGCGGGCACCCTGCAGCTCCGCCGGCGTGGGGTTGCGCGGGTCACCGGCGGCAGGCAGGCAGGGCGACAGCAGGGCAGCGACGGCCACGACCACCAAGGGCCGTGTCACGCGACGGTCGAGCATGGGGAAGCTCCCTTCGCAGCCGCCAAGGTAGGGCTGCGGAGGGGGCCGCGGGGGTCGGCGCGCCGACACGATCAGCGCCCGACCGGGTGGCCGCCGACGGCGCGAGGCCCCGCAGGGGTACCTGCGGGGCCTTCACCTGGGGTCGAGGTCAGGCTTGCGCGCTGGGCTGGTCCCCACCGCCAGGGGCCACGTCCGCCAGCTGCTGCAGCATAGCCTTCGGGTCGTCGTTGCCCTCGCCGCCGAACCCCTCGATGACCTCCACGGCCACCTCGGTGGGTACGAACTCGTCCCGGTCCGGGAGGTAGAAGCCCTCCAGCCGCTCCACGAGGACCACCAGATCCGGGTCGTCGCCGGACTCCACGTTCGTGGCGAGGTTCTCCAGGGCGGTGGCCGACCGGTCATCACCGCCGGCACCGCCTTCGCCCTGTCCCGCGCGCGTGCTCTCGGCCTTGCCGCGCAGGAACTTGGAGAACGCCTCTCGAAGGGCCATCGTCGCCGTCCTTCCGGGTTGGGTTACCCGGCGCGTACCGCTGCGGTGCTCAGTCAAACAGCGGCCGGACGCGCCGGTGCCCCCTCACCGGTCGGGGTGAGGGGGCACCGGCACCGCGCGAGGTCAGGCCTCGATCGAGCACCGCGACTGGGAGATGTAGATGTCGATCCCCAGGATGGTGCGGATGTGGACGGCGTTCACGATGATCGTCGTCGGGCTGACCCGGATCTGCTCGTTGAGCGTCACCGTCGCCACCGTCAGCGGGATGACCGTGTTGGGCGCCGGGGCCACCTCGGGCAGTGCCGTCCCTCCCACCGAGAGCCCCGCGACCGTGGTCTTGGCGCTCGTCCCGGTCGAGGTGGCGGTGCACTCGCTGCGGATGAGCGTGGCCGTGAGGACGCCGGCGAGCAGGTTGGCACCGACGGTCTGCGCCGAGCTCGCCACTGTCACCGCCGGGCCGATCTGCGTTCTGACCTCCATCAGGCCGAGGTTGAGCACCGTCGGGGCGAGCGCGCTCGGCAAGGTGAGCTTGGCGAGGTTGTTGCTGCTCGTGCCGATCGTGCTGCGCTGCACGCCCGGCAGCGGGCCGCTGTTGAGCAGCATGGACTCGACCTGCTCGCCGAACGCGCCACCGAGGGCGGCGTAGACCTTGCTCGTCGCCGTCGCGGTGTTGTTGACGGTCTTCGGGTCGAACTCGTTGCCCTTGACGGTCGCGGAGTTGATCAGGGTGCCCTTCTGGAGCGGGGTGACCTTGATGGTGATGGTCACCGTCTCCCCGACCGGCATGGTGCCGATGGTGCAGGTGACCACCCCGCCGGCGTGGACGCAGCTGCCCTTCGACGCCGCCGCGGAGGTGAACGCCACGCCGCCAGGCAGGGTGTCGGTGACCTTCACGCCGGTCGCCGGGCTCGGCCCGTGGCTGGTCACCGTGACCGTGTAGGTGAGCTCCTGCCCGACGAGCAGCTCGCTGGGCTCGCCGGTCTTGGTGATCGACACGTCGGCGGACGCCTTGATGGTGGTCTCCACCGTCGAGCTGTTGTTGCTCGGGTTGGGATCGCCCTCGTTGGCCGTGACGGTGGCCGTGTTGACCGCCGTACCGGCCTTGTTGGGGGTCACGACGATCGTGATGGTGGCGTCGGCACCGCTGGCGAGGCTGCCGAGGTCGCAGGTCACGGTGCCGGACAGCTGCGAGCAGCTGCCCTGGGACGGCGTCGCCGACCCGTAGGTCACCGCGGCGGGCAGCGGGTCCGTCACCGTGACGCCGGTGGCCGGGCTCGGGCCGGCGCTGTGCACGGCCAGCGTGTAGGTCAGCGGCTGACCGACGTACGCCGGCTCGGCCGAGGCCGTCTTGACGATCGAGAGGTCGGCCGAGGCGCGAACCGTGGTCGTCACCGTGGAGGTGTTGTTGGTGGTGTCGGGGTCGCCCTCACTGCCCTTGACGGTGGCGGTGTTGACCGCCGTGCCCGCGGTCGTGGGCACCACCGTGATGGTGATGGTGGCGCCGGCCCCCTTGGCCAGGGTGCCCAGGGTGCAGGTGACGGTGCCGCCGGCCTGGGTGCAGTCGCCCTTCGAGCTGGTCGCCGACGTGAAGCTCACGCCCCCCGGCAGCGAGTCGGTGACGACCACGTTCGTCGCGTTGCTCGGGCCGTTGCTGGCCACGGCCAGGCTGTAGGTGAGCGGGCTGCCCACGACGGCCTGCGGCGGACCGGTCTTGACGATGGACACGTCGGCCGAGGGGCGCACCGTCGTGTCGGTCGTCGAGGTGTTGTTGGTGGTGTCGGGATCGGGCTCGTTGCCCTTGACCGTGGCGGTGTTGCTCGTCGTACCTGGCGTGTGCGGGGTCACGACGATCGTGACCGTGGCCGTGCCGCCGGCAGGCAGATCGCCGAGCGCGCACGTCACGGTGCGCGCGCTCTCGGTGCAGCTGCCCTGGCTGGCGGTGGCCGAGCCGTAGGTGACGCCGGCCGGCAGCACGTCCGTGACGGTCACGCCGGTGGCCGGGCCGCCGGTGCTCTTGACCGCCAGCGAGTAGGTCAGCGGCGACCCCACCGTGACCGGGTCGGGCGCCGCCGTCTTGACGATGGACAGGTCCGCGGTCCCGCCGACCGTCGTGGTGGTGGACGAGGTGTTGTTGCCGGGGACCGGGTCAGGCTCGTTGCCCTTCACCGTCCCGGTGTTGGTGAACGTGCCCGCGCGCTGCGGGGTCACCGTGAGGGAGACCGTCGCGCTCTTGCCCTTGGCCAGGGAGCCGAGCGAGCACGTCACGGTGCCGCCGCTCTCCGAACAGCTGCCGGTGGACGGCGTGGCGGAGCCGAAGGTGAGACCGGCGGGCAGCGTGTCCGTCACGGTCACGCCGTTCGCTGCGCTGGGCCCGTTGCTCTTGATGGCCAGCGAGTAGCTGAACGGCTGCCCGACGGTCGCCGTGGCCGGTCCGGTCTTGACGAGCGACAGGTCGGAGCTGGGCACGGCGATGTCCGCACCCGTGACCTTCTTCTCCAGGCCGAACCAGGTGGACGCGCCGTTGGCGAGCCCCTCGCCGGTGAAGGCGACCGTGCCGGTCTTGAAGTCGTTGGCGATCTGGGTGAAGGCGACCCCCGGTCCCTCGTAGGTGGTCGGGCCGTACGGGCACCCCGGACCCCGCGGCTGCACCTTCTTCTTCTCGCTGCAGACGCCGTCGCCGTCGAACTTGAAGATCGTCTTCTTCGAGGTGAGGGCCACGCTGGTGGCGGCGGCGCCGGTGTTGTTCTGCACGCCGACCAGCACGTCGTCGCTCTTGTCGTACGGCCCCACCTTCGGGTCGCTGAGGATCGTGGTGGTGCCGTCCGCGTTGAGGATGATGAGGATCGCGCAGGTGGGCGCGGCACCGACCTGGGGGCACTGGGTGAACGGCGGGGCCGGGGGCGGAGGGGCGGCCTGCGCGGCGGGCGTGAGGGGGGAGGCCGCGATCAGGAGCGCTAGCGCTCCGAGTACCGCCGAGAACCGGCTTCCGGTTCTCGTGTGTCGTCGCATGTGCTCGTCCCCCTTGGTTCCCCCTGGGCGTCCCTCCAGTTGGCGCGACGCCGCGACCGGGACTGCCGTGGGCAGCCGGTCGCGGCGGCATCGTGACGGGCCGGGCCGCAGGTGCCATCGGCCACCCGGCGTACGGGGCCTACGTCACCGCTACGTCACATCTGCCTTCCGGCAGCGACAAGGTGTCCTGTCGGAAAGGCCGCATTCCGCTGGGCTTCCGCCCGGCCGGGCCGCCCTCAGTCTCAGGCAGAGATCGAGGGTCGGGGCCGTTCCCGTGGCCGCCCCGGTGTGGAACCCTGTGCCGGGCGCACGAGAGCCGGCAGAGGGGCGGGCCATGAGCCAGGCAGCAGTCGACGACCGGGCGATGGAACGGGTCGAGCCGTACCGCACCGAACTCCGGGGCTACTGCTACCGGATGCTCGGCTCGAGCTTCGACGCCGACGATGCGGTGCAGGAGACGCTCGTCAAGGCCTGGCAGGGGCTCGACCGCTTCGAGGGCCGGGCCGCCCTGCGCTCCTGGC
>JAOPVD010000103.1 GCA_025966295.1 Frankiales bacterium
ACGGGCCGCCGGCGTCGCTGCAGCTGGTCGGCCGGCCGGGCTCGGAGGAGGTCCTGCTGGCGACCGCGCTGGAGCTCGAGCGCAGCCTGGCCTGACTACTCCCGGAAGCCGCCGAGGAAGCGCCGGAACACCCCGCCGTGCCGGGGCAGCGGCGCGGCCGCCGGCAACGGCGCGGTACGGCGGGTGGCGATCGGCTTGTCGTAGTCGGTGTGCGAGATCGCCTCGATGGTCTGGTCCTCGTCGAAGTGCTCGGAGCCCTCGATCTGCGGCACGAAGCCGACGAGCATCCCGTTGCGCATCACCTGCGCCTCCAGGCCCAAGGTGCCGTCGGTGTCCCAGACCGCGTTCCGGCCGTCGCGCAGCGCCACCCGGATGCCGAACTGGTAGGTCGACGCCCGCTCGACATGCGCGTCGACGCCGCGCTCGCGCAGCCTGTCGACGACCCTGACGGCCCGCTTCTCGTCCATGACTCCCTCATCGCTCGTGGTGCTCGGAACCTAGGCTGCCAGACATGCCAGCCCTGATGGTGAACGACCGGCCGGTCCGTGCGCGTTCCTGAGCCGGTCCTGCTCGGGCACGGCCGGGTGCGGCTCGAGCCCTGGGAGCCACGGCACGACGCCGAGCTGTTCGCGGCGGCCCAGGACGACGGCGTCTGGACCTGGCTGCCGGTGCCGCGGCCCCGCACCCTCGAGGAGCTCAGCCGGCTCCGGGAGACCCACCCCGGTCTGCCCTGGGCGGTCGTCGTCGACGGCGTGGCCGCAGGGAGCACGTCGTACCTGGATGCGGACCTGGCGGTGGAGGGCCTGGAGATCGGCTGGACCTGGTACCGCCGCGACCTGTGGGCCAGCGACGTCAACCCGACCTGCAAGCTGCTGCTGTTGCAGCACGCCTTCGAGGACCTCGGGGCGCAGCGCATGACCCTGAAGACCGATGCCCTCAACAGCCGCTCACGGGCCGCCATCAGCAAGCTCGGCTGCGCCTACGACGGCACCCTGCGGCACCACCGGCTGCGGGCCGACGGGTCGGTCCGCGACTCGGCCTACTTCTCCCTGCTGGCCGCCGAGTGGCCGCCCGCCAGAGCCCGGCTGCAGGCCCGGCTCGGCGGGTAGGACGCGCGGGGCCACCCGGCCGGCCTGCCTGGCCCGAGATCGGTACGATCGGCGCCATGGCCCGCCACAACCCGACTCCGCCGGTGTCGCCCCTGTACGGCCTGTGGCTGGCGGTGTTCGCGATCGACGCCTCCCTGGCGGGCCGCGGCTGGGACCACCAGCTCG
Source organism: Frankiales bacterium (assembly GCA_025966295.1). Lineage (GTDB taxonomy): Bacteria > Actinomycetota > Actinomycetes > Mycobacteriales > SCTD01 > RYN-111. Next base: position 1,275 of record JAOPVD010000103.1, read on the forward strand.
GTGCGCTGGCTCTCGGGCTGCTGTTCACGGGGCTGCTCGTGGGCGAGCACCGGAGCGCCCGGCGGGCCCGCCGCTAGCCCACCCGGTCGGGCCACTCGCCCGCCAGCGCGCCCAGGGTCCGGGCCGCCTTCACCGGGTCGGCGCCGCCCCCGACGGCCAGCCCCAGCAGGTACGCCGTCAGCGGTGCCGCCGGCCGGGCGACGCCGTGCGCCACGTCCCGGGCCAGGTCGAGCACGAGGTCGACGTCCACGCTCGCCTCGACCCCGAGCGCCGTCGCCGCCTCCGCCAGCCAGTCGTCCAGCGTGCTCATCCGCGCTCCTTCTCCCACTGCTGTGCTCCCGACAGGTCCTCGGCGGTGTCGATGTCGGTCCAGGGCGCGGGCCGGCCGCTCGCGACCGGCGGCGACACCCGGGCCGCGTCGAGCTGGCGCACGACCGCGCCCATCCGGTCGACGGTCAGGTCGGCCGCGCGGAGCGCCGCCGTCGACCAGGCCGAGCACAGGTACTGGTCGCGGCCGGCCGCGTCGACCAGGACGGCGCCGTCGCCGGCCATCGCGCCGAGCAGCGTCCGCACCAGGTCGGGCGTCAGGAACGGCAGGTCGGCCGCCAGGACCACCACGACCTCGGCGGTCACCCTGGCGAGCCCGGTGCGCAGCGCCGCGACCGGACCGGAGCCGGCCGGCTCCTCGCGGCACCACTGCACCGGTCGGCAGGTGGCCCGCGGCGGACCGACGACCACGGTCGTACCGGCGGCGGCGCTGGCGCTGAGCACCCGGTCGAGCAGCGACCGGTCGGCCAGCAGCAGGCCCGGCTTGTCGGCGCCCCCCAGCCGGCGGCCGCTGCCACCGGCGAGGACCACGGCGTCGAACACCCCTCCAGCCTGTCACGCCCGGTGCGGCGTCGTCGGACACCGGTCGGAAACAGCCAGGTAACCCGTCACGGGCACGGTGTGGACGTGGACGAGCTGCCTCTCACCGGCTTCACCGTGGCGGTGGCCGCTGCCGTGCCCGGCCTGGCCGAGGCCGGCGCCACGGTCGTCCCGGTGGAGCAGCTGCTCGCCGCGCAGGTCGACTGCGTCGTCTTCACGTCCGCGACCGCCGTCACGGCCCTGCTCACGGCGGCCACCGAGGCGCTGCTCGGCGCGCTGCAGAGCGAGGTGCTGGTCGCCTGCACCGATCCGGCCGCCGCCGCCCTCCTCGAGCGGCTCGGGGTCCCGACCGTGCGACCGGCCTCCCCGGACGCGCTGCTCGCCGCGCTGGTCGCGGAGCTCCCGGACCGCCGTACCCGGGCCGTGCGGGCCGGTCCGCACCAGCTCCGGATGCGCAGCCAGGCCGTGCTCGTCGACGGTCAGCCGGTCCCGCTGACCGCCCGGCAGAGCGGCGTACTGGGGGCGCTGGTGGCCGGCCAGGGCCGGGTGCTGTCCCGGGCCGAGCTGCTCCGGCTGGCCTGGCGGGACGAGCCCGCGGACGAGCACGCCGTCGAGATGACCGTCGCGCGGTTGCGCACCGCCCTGGGCCCGGCCGGCAAGGTGGTCCAGACCGTCATCAAGCGCGGCTACCGGCTGGCCGCCCCGACCCCTCCCCCGTGATCCACGGAACCAGCGCCCCCATCCCGAGCCCGAAAACGGCGCCGCCGGTTCCGTGGATCACCGGCAGGGGGGAAGGGGGGCAGAGGGGGGGCGGTCAGTGGCCGCGGGCGACCCAGGCGTCGTACGACGGGGCCTCGGCGCCGATCGTGGTGTCGTCGCCGTGCCCGGTGTGCACCACGGTCTCCGGCGGCAGCGTGAGGAGCTTCTCGCGGATCGAGGTGAGGATGGTCGGGAAGTCGCTGAAGGACCGGCCGGTCGCGCCCGGCCCGCCGGCGAACAGGGTGTCGCCGGAGAAGACCAGGCCGGCGCCGACGAAGCAGACCGCACCCGGGGCATGGCCGGGGGTGTGCCGCACCGTGAGGCTCGACCCGGCGACGGTGATGACCTCACCCTCGGTGAGGTCGCCGTCCGGCGCGCGGTCGTGGACCTGGTCCCACAGCACCCGGTCGTCCGGGTGCAGCAGCACCGGGGCGTCGAGCTCGCGGGCCAGGTCGAGGGCCGCGTTGACGTGGTCGTTGTGGGCGTGCGTGCACAGGATCGCCTTGACCGGCCGGCCGCCGACCGCCGCCGCGATCTTCTGGGCGTCGTGGGCGGCGTCGATGACGACGACCTCGTCCTCGTCGCCGTAGATCCAGACGTTGTTGTCGACCGGCCAGGTGCCGCCGTCGAGGCTGAAGGTGCCGCTGGTGACGACCTTCTCGACCTGCGCGCTCACAGGACCACCACCGAGCGCAGAACCTCGCCGCGCTCCATCTTGTGGAACGCCTCCTCGACACCGTCCAGCGCGATCCGCTCGGAGACGAACTTGTCGAGCGGGAACCGGCCCTGCTGCCAGAGCTCCACCAGCAGCGGGAAGTCCCGCTCCGGCAGGCAGTCGCCGTACCAGCTGCTCTTGGTCGCACCGCCGTGCCCGAAGACCTCGATGAGCGGGATCTCCCAGACCATCGCCGGGTTGGGCACGCCGACCAGGACCGCCGTACCCGCCAGGTCGCGGGCGTCGAAGGCCTGCCGGAAGGTCTCCGGCCGGCCGACCGCGTCGATGACGACGTCCGGGCCGAAGCCGCCGGTGAGCTCGCGCAGCTCGGCCACGACGTCGCCCTGGGCGTTGACGGTGTGGGTGGCGCCGAAGCCCTTGGCCCACTCCAGCTTGCGGTCGTCGAGGTCCACCGCGATGACCTGCCGGGCGCCGGCGAACAGCGCCCCGGCGATGGCCGCGTCACCGACGCCGCCGCAGCCGATCACCGCGACGGTGTCGCCCTTCTGCACCGGCGCGGTGTTGACCGCCGCGCCGAAGCCGGCCATCACGCCGCAGCCCAGCAGCCCGGCCGCGGCCGGGTCGACGGTCGGCACCTTGGTGCACTGGCCGGCCGCCACCAGGGTCTTCTCGGCGAACGCGCCGATCCCCAGCGCCGGGCTGAGGACGGTGCCGTCCTGCAGCGTCATCTTCTGGGTGGCGTTGTGGGTGTTGAAGCAGTACTGCGGCCGGCCGCGCTTGCACGACCGGCACTCACCGCAGACGGCGCGCCAGTTCAGCACCACGAAGTCGCCCGGCGCCACGTGCGTGACGCCCTCCCCGACGGACTCGACCACGCCCGCGGCCTCGTGGCCTAGCAGGAACGGGAACTCGTCGTTGATGCCGCCCTCGCGGTAGTGCAGGTCGGTGTGGCAGACCCCGCAGGCCTGCACCTTCACCAGCGCCTCACCGGGACCCGGGTCCGGGACCAGGATCGTCTCGACCGAGACGGGCTGGCCCTTGGCCAGGGCGACGACAGCGCGGACTTCATGAACCATGCGGGGGAACCTCCGACGGGCAGCAGGGTCGGTACTGCCCGTATCTAACCGTCCGACGCCCGCGGCCGCGCAGCCAGGTGACGCAGCCCGTCGGGGAGGCGCACCGTCCAGCCCCGCCGGTCGAGGTGCTCCAGCAGCGGTACGGCGACCCGGCGGCTGGTGCCCAGGGCCTGCCGGGCGGCGGACACCGTGAACGGCTGCGGCAGCCCGGTCAGCGCCCGCATCGCCAGCGCCGGCGCGGTCGGGAGCAGCACCAGGTCGGCCGACAGCCGCAGCAGCCGGCCGGCCGTCTCGGCGGCCGCGAGCTC
>JAOPVD010000136.1 GCA_025966295.1 Frankiales bacterium
CACCACCGGACCGGGCGGGGTGATGACCGGCCCGCTCGGCGGCGCAGGCACCGTGACCGGGGCCAGCGGACCGCTGGTGAAGTCGCCGTTGAAGCCGCAGAAGATCTCGAGGTTGTTGTAGTAGGTGCCGGGCGCCGTGCCGGCCTTCACCGCCACGACGAACCGCTGGGTCCTGCTGGCACCGGGCGCGATGGTCAGGCCGGTCGGGCGCAGGACGGCGTCGACGCCACCGTCGGCACGCCGGGGCGCGGGGGTGACGAGCGCGGTGCCGAACTCACCCGAGGACGACACTAGGTCGAACGCCGGCGAGACGTGGTCGACGAGCCTGAGCACGTCGCAGGCCGCCCCGGTCGTGTTCCGCACCGTCGCGGTGTAGGTCACCCGCTCGCCCGGCTTGGCGGTCGAGGGGGTGGCGTTCTTGCTGAACGAGATGGTCGGGCCGTTGTTCGTCGAGCCGGGGCCGCCTGGGCAGACGACGCCGCTGACCGCGTGGCTGACGATGAGGTCACCACGCAGCAGCGGGCTGTCGGCGATGACGTGCAGGCCGTTGACGACGATGCCGCGACCCGTGGCCGACGGGTGCTGCTCGTTGATGATGACGGTCGCGACGCCCGGGATGTCGATCCGGGTGTTGGGCGCCGGGTTGGGCAGCACCGTCATGCCGTTGACCTTGAGGTTCTGGAAGATCGAACCGGCGGCATTGGGCGCCGCGGTGCAGGAGCTGTTGGCGTTGGCCTGGATGATGTCGGCGGTGATCATCGGGACGCCCGCGTTGTAGATCAACTTCGGGTTGGTCGTGATCGCGGAGGCCAGGGCGGCCTCCCTGCCCTTGGCGCAGGTGGCACCGGCGAGGGTGCTGACGACGTCAGCGGTCACAGCCGGGGCCGCCGGGATGTTGAGCAGCTTGGCCGCGGACGGCGTGCCCACGGACCGCGGGCAGGACTGGCTGGCGTTGGCGAAGGTGTTGGGGTCCAGCGGGGACCCGGCCAGCGGCCCGGGGACCGGGAGGGCGGTCAGCGCCACCAGGTCCACGATGACGCCCTTGGCATCAGCGAACGAGCCGCCTTGGGTGGTCGCCGCGGCGGCGGGGGACGTACCGGTCAGGACGAAGGGGATCGCGAGGGCCACGACGGCCCCGGCGATCCGGGTGGAGCTGCGGCGGTTCCTCACGGTCGTTCTCCCCTGGCTCGCGGCGCACATGGATGGAGGATGCGGACGATCGGCGGGGTGCTGGCCGGACGCGGTCCGCGCAGGACGCGTGCGCGGCTCGCCGCACGCTCCTTCGAGCCCCCATGGTGTCCCACGGCTGGGGTGTGCGGATGTCACGTTCACGACAAACCCGAAACTGCGAGAACCCTGGACGAACTAGGGCAAGAACCGGACATTGGGGCGGAAACCACCCACGGGCGGCCCGGAGACGGCACAGGGCCCGACCCGTGCGGGTCGGGCCCTGGGACCGCTCCGTCGGCTAGCGGCCGCCGCTCTTGGTCAGGCGACCGTGGCGTTCTCGACGACCTCGCTCGCGCCGGCGACCCCGCGCCGGTTGCTGACCGTCACCGCAGCCACGATGCCGGCGATGGCCAGCCCCGCCACGATGATGCGCACGGCCCTGTCGGCGTCGACGCCGATGCCGTACTTCACGACGCTGGGGGCGATGAGCAGCGCCACCAGGTTCATGACCTTGAGCAGCGGGTTCAGCGCCGGGCCGGCGGTGTCCTTGAACGGGTCGCCGACGGTGTCGCCGATGATGGTGGCCTCGTGTGCCGGCGAGCCCTTGCCGCCGTGGTGGCCGTCCTCGACCAGCTTCTTGGCGTTGTCCCACGCGCCACCGGCGTTGGCCAGGAAGACGGCCATGAGCACGCCGGAGGCGATGGCGCCGGCGAGGAACGCGCCGAGCGGGGCGTAGCCGAGGGCGAAGCCGACCGCGATCGGCGACAGCACGGCGAGCAGGCCGGGGGTGGCCAGCTCGCGCAGCGAGTCCTTGGTGCAGATGTCGACGACGCGGGCGTAGTCGGGCTTCTCCGTGAAGTCCATGATCCCGGGCTTGGTGCGGAACTGCTCGCGCACCTCGAACACCACCCGGCCGGCCGCGCGGGACACCGCGTTGATGGCCAGCCCGGAGAACAGGAAGACCACGGCGGCGCCGATGATGAGGCCGAACAGCAGGTTGGGCTCGTCGATCGACAGCTTGAACTGGTAGCCGTCGCCGGCGACGGCGAGCGCGTCCTGCACCTTGGTACGGAACGACCCGAACAGCGCGGTCGCGGCCAGCACGGCTGTGGCGATCGCGATGCCCTTGGTGATGGCCTTGGTGGTGTTGCCGACGGCGTCGAGGCTGGTGAGGACGATGGCCCCCTCGGGGCCGACCTCACCGGACATCTCGGCGATGCCCTGGGCGTTGTCGGAGATCGGGCCGAAGGTGTCCATCGCGACGATGACGCCGACCGTGGTGAGCAGGCCGGTGCCGGCCAGGGCCACCGCGAACAGCGCGAGCAGAGGGACGCCCGCGCCGAGCAGGAACGCCGCGTACACCGCGCCGCCGATGAGGATGGCGGAGTAGACCGCGGACTCGAGGCCGACCGAGATGCCCGCGAGCACGACGGTCGCCGCGCCGGTGAGCGAGCTCTTGCCGATCTCCCGGACCGGCTTGCGGTCGGTCTCGGTGAAGTAGCCGGTGAGCACCTGGATCGCGCTGGCGAGCACGATGCCGATGACGACCGCGCCGAGCGCGAACAGGCGGGGGTCGCCGCCGAGGCCCGCGATGCTGTCCGCGACGCCCGGGATCTCGGCGTACGTGTCGGGCAGGTAGGTGTAGCTGGCGATCGCCACCAGCACCGCCGACACGGCCGCGCTGGTGAAAAAGCCGCGGTTGATGGCGGTCAGGCCGTTCTTGTCGCCGTCGCGCGGGGCGGTGCTGTAGATGCCGACGAGGGCGGTGAGCACCCCGATCGCCGGGATGATCAGCGGCAGCACGAGGCCCAGCGACCCGAACGCGGCCTGGCCGAGGATCAGGGCGGCGACCAGGGTCACGGCGTAGGACTCGAACAGGTCGGCGGCCATGCCGGCGCAGTCGCCGACGTTGTCACCGACGTTGTCGGCGATGGTGGCGGCGTTGCGCGGGTCGTCCTCGGGGATGCCCTGCTCGACCTTGCCGACGAGGTCGGCGCCGACGTCGGCGGCCTTGGTGAAGATGCCGCCGCCGACACGCATGAACATCGCGAGCAGCGCGCCACCGAAGCCGAAGCCCTCCAGCACGTCGGGGGCGTCCGAGCCGTAGATCAGCAGCACGAGGGTGGCGCCGAACAGCCCCAGGCCGACGGTGAACATGCCGACGACGCCGCCGGAGCGGAAGGCGATCCGCAGCGCGGGCTTGGTGCCGACGGTGTTGGCGGCGTGCGCCACCCGCACGTTGGCCCGGGTCGCCAGCGTCATGCCCACGAACCCGACGAGCGCCGAGAAGGACGCCCCGATCAGGAAGAACAGCGACCGGCCGAACCGGACCTCGCCGCTGCCCGGGAGCAGGAACAGCAGCCCGAAGACCAGCACCGCGAAGATCGCGAGCGTCCGGAACTGCCGGCTCAGGTAGGCGGCGGCGCCTTCCTGCACGGCCCGGGAGATGTCACGCATCTTCTGCGGGCCCTGCTCGGCGGCCAGCACCTCGCGGGCGAACAGGCCCGCGAAGCCGAGCGCCACGAGCGCGACGACGAGGATGATGTAGAGCAGCGGCTTGTCCTCGGAGAGGACCGAGGCGACGCCGGTCCCTCCCTCAGCCAGGTGCAACACGGACACGTGTCCTCCAGGTGGAGGGGCGGTCGGCCCCTTGGTTCTCGGTGCGGGCACTGCCCGCGGGCTCGCCCACGCTTGCGTGAGCGGCTCCGCTCCCCACCGCGGGCGACAGGGGCCGGGCCACGGGCGACAAGGACGAGCGCCGGAAGGCTACACAGCCGGTGTGGTGCGGCTCACACCGGCGCGCCCGGGTCAGACCGGTCTGGGTGGAAGCGGCCACCGCAGGGCGACCGTGGTGCCGTCCTCGCCGGACGTGATCTCGACGTCGTCCACCAGCCCGGACAGCACCGCCAGGGCGACCTGGGGGTCGACGTCGTCGTCGCCGAGCAGGTCGCCGATGTCGGCCGTCAGCGGCGTCGCCGGCGGTCCGTGGTCGGTCACCTCGACCGTCAGCCCGCCCGGGTCGTCGCGGACGACGATCCGGACCGGGGTGTCCGGCGCGTGCTCGGAGTGCAGGGCCACCGCCCGGGTGCACGCCTCGCCCAGGGCCAGGCGCAGGTCGGCGACGTAGTCGTCGTCGAGCCCGGCCCTCCGGGCGGCCGCCACGCCGACGAGGCGGGCGGTGCGGACGTGGACGGGCAGCGGGCTGAGCAGGAGCTCGACGGTCGCCACTAGTCGGTGGCCGCGACAGCCTCTTCCACGCTGGCGTGGATCGGGAACACCTTGGTGAGACCGGTGATGCGGAAGATCTTGAGGATCCGCTCCTGGGTGCAGACCAGGCGCAGCGAGCCCTCGTGGGCGCGCACCCGCTTGAGCCCGCCGACGAGCACCCCGAGGCCGGTGGAGTCGAGGAACTCGACGCCCTCCATGTCCACCACCAGGTGGTACTGACCGGCGCTCACCAGGTCGATGAGCTTCTCCCTGAGCTTGGGCGCCGTGTAGACGTCGATCTCACCGCCGACGACCACGATGGTGCGGTCGCCCTCAGTGCGGTCGTCCAGGGACAGGTCCACTGCGTTCCTCCATAGCTCGTCTGTCGGCATGCGCCGACCAGGCCCCTCCCCGGAGCCTGGCGGACGCCTACCCCGCGTGACGATGATCTAACCCCCTCGCCAGCCTGTGTCGCGCACCACAGCCCCGCGCGCCGCCGGTGGGCGAAGATGGTGTGCCGTGACCTCCTCGCCCACCTCGCTGCTGCAGCGGCTGCTCCTCGACCCCACGCGGGCGGAGCGGGTCACGCACGTCGAGCACGTTCCGGCCCGGCTCGGGCGCCGGGCCGACTGGCCGGTCTGGGTGCCGCAGCTGCTCGTGGACCGGCTGGCGCTGCAGGGCGTCCCGGCGCCGTGGGAGCACCAGGCGCAGGCCGCCGACCTGGCCCGCGGCGGCCAGTCGGTGGTGGTCGCCACGGGTACGGCGTCGGGCAAGTCGCTGGCCTACCTGCTGCCGGTGCTGTCCTCCCAGCTCGAGGACGACAAGGCCACCGCCCTCTACCTGTCCCCCACCAAGGCGCTGGCGACCGACCAGCTGCGGGCGGTGCGTGCCCTCAACCTGGTCCAGGTCCGGGCGGCCACCTACGACGGCGACACCGCGCACGAGGAGCGCGACTGGGTGCGGCGCTTCGGCACCCTGGTGCTCACCAACCCCGACATGCTGCACCGCGGGATCCTGCCGCGGCACAGCGACTTTGGCCGGTTCCTGCGCGGCCTGAAGTACGTCGTCGTCGACGAGTGCCACACCTACCGGGGCGTCTTCGGCTCGCACGTCGCGCAGGTGCTGCGCCGGCTCCGGCGGGTCTGCGCCCGGTACGGCGCCGACCCGGTGTTCCTGCTCGCGTCCGCCACCGTCAGCGAGCCGGAGGTGTCCGCCTCCCGGCTGGTGGGTCTCCCGGTGACGGCTGTCTCGGCCGACGCCTCGCCGCGCGGCACCACCGAGTTCGCGCTCTGGGAGCCGCCGCTGCTGGAGTCGTACGGCGGTGAGAACGGCGCCCCGATCCGCCGGTCGGCGACCGCCGAGACCGGTGACCTGCTCGCCGACCTGGTGGTCGAGGGCGCCCGCACCATCGCGTTCGTGCGCTCCCGCCGCGGCGCCGAGGCGGTCGCGGTGAACGCCCGCCGGGCGGTGCAGGAGGCCGCGCCGGAGCTCGCCTCCCGGGTGGCGGCCTACCGCGCCGGCTACCTGCCGGAGGAGCGCCGCGAGCTCGAGAAGCGGCTGCAGTCCGGCGAGCTGCTCGGGGTGGCCGCCACCAACGCCCTCGAGCTCGGGGTCGACGTGGCCGGTCTCGACGCGGTGGTGCTCAGCGGCTGGCCGGGCACGGTGGCGTCGGTGTGGCAGCAGGCCGGCCGGGCCGGCCGGGCCGGCCAGGGCGCGCTGGCGGTCTTCGTCGCCCGCGACGACCCGCTCGACACCTACCTCGTGCACCACCCGGCCGCGCTGTTCGGGCGGTCGGTCGAGGCCACCGTCCTGGACCCGTCCAACCCGTACGTGCTCGGCCCGCACCTGTGCTGCGCGGCCGCCGAGCTGCCGCTGACCGAGGCCGACCTGCCGCTGTTCGGCGAGCCGGCCGAGGTCGAGCTGCTGCTCGGCGACCTGGTGCGCCGCGGGCTGTTGCGGCACCGGCCGAAGGGCTGGTTCTGGACCTCCCGGGAGCGCCCCGACGCCGACCTGCGGGGCGCCGGCGGGCCGCCGGTGCGGCTGGTGGAGACCGGCACCGGGCGGCTGCTCGGCACCGTCGACAACAGCTCGGCGCACGCCCAGGCCCACACCGGCGCGGACTACCTCCACCAGGCCGAGTCCTACGACGTCGAGCTGCTCGATCTGGAGGAGGCGGTCGCCCTGGTCCGCCCCGACGAGCCGGACTACAGCACCTCCGCGCGCGACATCACCGACATCACCGTCGCGGAGACCCTGCGCACGACGACGTACGACGGGGTGGAGCTGTCGTTCGGCACGGTCGACGTCACGCACCAGGTGGTGTCGTACCTCAAGAAGCGGCTGCGCTCCGGGGAGGTGCTCGGCGAGGAGCCGCTCGACCTGCCGCCGCGGCAGCTACGGACCCGGGCGGTCTGGTACACGGTGTCCGCCGCGCTGCTGGAGCGGGCCGAGCTGGGCTGGGCCGACATTCCCGGCGCCGCGCACGCCGCCGAGCACGCCGCGATCGGCCTGCTGCCGCTGTTCGCCACCTGCGACCGCTGGGACATCGGCGGTGTGTCCACCGCGCTGCACGAGGACACCGGCCTCGCGACCGTCTTCGTGTACGACGGCCACCCTGGCGGCGCCGGCTTCTCCGAGCGCGGCTACACCCGCGCGGCCGACTGGCTCCGGTCGACCCGCGACGCGATCGCGGCCTGCGAGTGCGCCACCGGCTGCCCGTCGTGCGTGCAGTCGCCCAAGTGCGGCAACGGCAACGACCCGCTCGACAAGGCCGGGGCGGTGCGGCTGCTGGATGTGGTGCTCGGCAGCGGCCTGGGTAGCAGCGGCCTCGCGGGGTAGGACTCCCGTCCCGACACTGGAGGTACGCATGGTCGCCCTCGGCCTCATCCTGCTGGTGCTGTCCGGCGCCGTGACACTCGGCGTCGTGCTGTCGAACACCGACGCCACCTCGGCGTCGGCGTTCGGTGTGACGCTCTCCAACGTCAGCGTGGGCGGGCTGTTCCTGGCCGGTGTGGTCGCCGGCGCCGTCCTCATGCTGGGCCTGTCGCTGATGCTCGCCGGTGCCGCCCGCAAGCGCAGCCGCCGGGTGCAGACCAAGCGCACCGTCCAGGACGTGCGCACCGAGAAGGAGCAGCTGGCGGAGGAGAACGCCGCGCTCCGCACCCGGCTCGCCTCCGACCCGTACCCGACCGGCGACGCCTACTCCTCGGACCCGACGTACACCTCCGCCGACACCTCCGGAGCCGAGTCCACCCGTCACGAGCGGCGCGGCATCTTCCGCAAGTAGCCGGACCGCCTCGGCGCAGCCGTGCCGGTTCAGCCCACCCGAAGCGCCCGGGCGGGATCCTCGCGCAGCGCCTCGAGGGCACGCCCGAAGCGCACCCGGAGCGCGGGGGTCAGGTCGCCGAGCTCGTCGAGCACCCCCTCACCCGGGACGACCTGCCGGTTGTCGACCACCTCCCGGTCGAGCTCCAGCGACCGCGCCCACGCCGCCACGACCAGCGCTGCGACGTCCACGGGCCGGCCGGCGGCGACGTTGTCGCGCACCACCGGCAGGACGAAGCCGGCCACCCGGTCGGAGGCGAAGCAGGCCAGCCGCGCGACCGTGTCCGCGACGTGCGCGTTGCCGAAGCGGTCGAGCAGCGTCGTCGTGTACTCGTCGAGGTCGATCCCGGGCACGGGGTCGAGCGTGGGCAACGCCTCCGCCCACCAGGCGTTGAGCAGCCCGGTCAGGTCCCCCACCGCGTCGTGCACGAAGACGTGCCCGAGCAGCAGCGCCGGGAAGGCCAGGGCCTGGTGCGCGGCGTTGAGCAGCCGGAGCTTCATCAGCTCGTAGGGCCGCACGTCGTCGACCAGCAGCGCTCCCGCGTCCTCCCACGCCGGCCGGCCCAGCGGGAAGCGGTCCTCGACCGCCCACTGCCGGAACGGCTCCGCGACGACGACGCTCTGGTCGGCCGGCGCCGGCGTGATGCGATCGACCATCGAGCTCGGGAACGCGACGTGCTCGGCGACCCACGCGCCCAGCCCCGGCTCGAGCAGGTCCGCCACCGCGACGACGCAGCGCTGCGCCACGTGCCCGTTGTCCTGCACGTTGTCGCACGACAGCACCGTGTACGGCGGGAGCCCGGCCGCGCGCCGCTGCGCCAGCCCGCGCACCACCAGCCCGAGCGCGGAGTCCGGCTCGAGGCTCGCGGGCACGCCCCAGCCGCCCTCGGTCACGGTGAGGGAGACGATCCGGGTGTCGTCCTCGACGAGCCGCGCGAGCACGGCCCCGGGGTCGGCGAACAGGTACTCGTCGACGACCGTGATCCGCTGTGTCTCGCGCTGCCCGGAGGGATGGGCCAGAACGAGGTCGAAGCCCTTCTCCGGGTGCGCGTCGCGGACGACGACGTCGCCGGGCAGCAGGCCGACGCCGGTGACGGACCAGCCGCCCGCCTCTTGCGTGTAGGAGCACAGGTGCGCCCGGGAGAAGGCCCCCAGGCCGAGGTGGACGATGCGCGGCACGACGCCAGGCTAGGTGCGGGTGGCGGGCCGCCCGCCGAGGTGCGCGCCGTCGAACCTGCCGCCTACGGCGTCAGCCGCGGCGCAGCGGCGTGGTGCGCGCACCCAGGTGCAGGTAGCGCTGCCCGTCGAGCTCGAAGAACACCGCGGGCGTCCAGGACCCTGCCTCGGCCGGCTTGGCCAGCAGCACGCTCTCGTCGAGAGCCTCGAGCGCCAGCACCTGCGGCGGCTGCCCCATGGTCAGCGGCGAGAGGTTGGTCATCGTGAGCTGCAGCCGACCCGGCTCGACCTCCTCGACGAGCATCTCGACGCCCTCCCGGGCGTAGGTGCCGACGAACCGGCTGGGGTCGAGCTCGACCGGCTGCGTAGCGGGCTCGGGCCGCGCGGGCAGCGTCACGCCGGCCAGCTGCTCGACGAGCTCGCCGAACAGGTCCTCGTAGAGGTCGCGGGCGCCGGCGCCGCCGTTGGTGACGAGGCTGAGCACCAGGCCGTTGTCGGGCAGCACCCGCAGGAACGCGCCCTGCCCGAGGGTGGCGCCGTCGTGGCCGAACACCCGAGCGCCGTTCCAGTCCGAGAGAATCCAGCCCAGGCCCCAGTGGCCGCCGAGCAGCCAGCGGTCGGGCACCTCGATCTGCGCCTCCTGCATGGCGCCGACGGACGCCGTGCTGAGCAGCCGGGTGCCGTCCGGCGCGAGGCCGCCCGACAGGTGCAGCTGGGCGAACGCGAGCTGGGCGCGGGCCGTGGAGTGGATGAGGCCGGCCGGGCCGCAGGACCGGTAGATGCCCCACTGCGGCGTCACCACGGGCTCGTCGCTGCCCGGCAGGACCAGGTGCCCGGTGGCCGCGGCGTGCAGCAGCGCCTCCTCGGGCAGGGTCCCGGCGCTGTCCAGGCCGAGGGGCGTCAGCAGCCGCTCCCGCACCACGGTCTCCCAGCTGGCGCCGCGCAGCGTCGCGACGAGGTGGCCGAGCAGCGAGTAGCCGCTGTTGCCGTAGCTCATGACCCGGCCCTGCGGGACGACCTGCGTGAGGTCGGCCATCGCGGCCACGTACTTCTCCAGCGCGTCCTCGCCCCGTCCGGTGTCGAGGAACAGGTCGCCGTCGATACCGCTGCTGTGGCTCAGCAGCTGCCGCGCGGTGACCGTCGCGGTCACCGTCGGGTCGGCGACCCGGAACGACGGCAGGTACTCCACGACCGGCGTGTCGAGGTCGAGCAGGCCGTCGTCCACCAGCTGCATCACGAGGGTGGCGGTCCACACCTTGGTGATCGAGCCGATCTGGAACACGGCGTCCGGGGTCGCGGGCTGGCCCGAGCGCCGGTTGAGCACGCCGGCGGCGGCCTCCACCACGTCGTCGCCGTGCTGCACGGCCAGGCCGGCGCCGACGACGCCGTGCTTGTCCGCGAGGGTGGCGAGCCGGTCCTGCCAGTGGGCGGCGTCGAGGGTCATGGGGCTCCTAGAGCAGGCGCTCGGTCGAGGTGGCCAGAGAGGCGAGGACGTCGGGGAGCACCTCGACGCCGGTCCCGGGGCCGGTTGGCACCGTGAGGTGACCGTCGTCGAGGACGAACGGCGCGGTGAGGTCCTGGGCGTAGTAGCGGCTGGAAGCCGAGACATCGCCCGGCAGCGTGAAGCCCGGCAAGGCGGCCAGCGCCGCGTTGGCCGCCCGCCCGACCCCGGTCTCGAGCATCCCGCCGCACCAGACCGGGATGCCGTTCGCGACGCAGACGTCATGGATGCGGCGCGCTTCGAGGTACCCGCCGACCCGGCCGGGCTTGATGTTCACGACTGCGCAGGCGCCGAGCGCGATCGCGTCCGCGGCGGCGCGGGCCGACACGATCGACTCGTCGAGGCAGATCGGGGTCGCCAGCAGCTTCGCGAGCTCGGCGTGCCCGCGCACGTCCTCCTCGTCCATCGGCTGCTCGTGGAAGAGCAGGTCGAAGGCGTCGAGGCGCTGCAGCAGCTTCCAGTCCTTCAGCGTGTACGCCGTGTTGGCGTCCGTCTGCAGGAGGATGTCGCCGAACCGCTCGCGGACCGCCCTCACGGGCTCGTAGTCCCAGCCCGGCTCGATCTTGAGCTTGATCCGGACGTAGCCCTCGGCGAGGTAGCCGTCGACCGCGTCGAGCAGCTGCGGGACCGAGTCCATGATCCCGACCGACACACCCGCCGGGACGCGGTCGCGCACCCCGCCGAGGTGGGTCGAGAACGACGTCCCGGCGGCGCGCAGCTCGGCGTCGAGGACCGCGGTCTCCAGCCCCGCCTTGGCCATCCGGTGGCCCTTGACCGGGTGCAGCACCGTCGCAACCCGCGCCGCCGTCAGCCCCTGGGCGGCGGCCAGGCGCGGCACCAGGTGGTGGCGCAGCACGTGCGCCGCGCCGTCGACGTACTCGCTGCTGTAGAGCGGGTCCTCCAGCGCGACGCACTCGGCCCAGCCCTCGGACTCCGGCGTGGTGACGTGGACGAGCAGCACCTGCCGGACGGTCTGCGTGCCGAAGGACGTGCGGAACGGCGACGCCAGCGGCAGCGACGCGCGGACGAGCTCGACGGACGTGAGCTTCACGGGGTGGCCTCCAGGACCAACGCGCCGGCGGCGGTGAGCCCGGCCACCACCGCGCCCTCGGCGAGGGCGGGGGCGACGGCGTCGCGGACGGCATGCCGCCAGGCGAGCGCCGCCGCGTGGTCGTTGACGCGCAGGGCCTCGACGTCGGCCGGGAGCGCGACGACCCGGCTGCCCCCGGCCTGCGGCGTGCTCACGGGCAGCCCGCCGACGTCGGTGACCGCCGCCGGCAGACCGGCGCCGTCGAGCAGCGGCAGCCGCCCCTCCGCCGCGCGCACGGCCCGGTCCGACAGCAGGTCCCAGCGCAGCTCGAAGCGGTCGGTCTCGTCGCCCTCGTTGAGGCCGTCGGTCATCGAGCCGTAGTGGTCGGGCAGGTACGCCGCGACCTGCGCCCCGAGCGCGTGCAGGTTGAAGGCGACGTTGCGCCGCACCAGCGGGTCCGTCGTCCAGGTGATCGTCGCGAGGTCGTGCTCGAGGGCCCACAGCCGCTGGTGCTGCTTGAGCGCCAGTCCCAGCCCGTGCCGTCGGCCGGCGGCCACGACCCCGGTGATGTGGCTGTGCAGGCACGCTGCCCCGTGGTCGCGGGCCAGCAGGCCGAGGCTCACCCCGAGCAGGCGCCCGGTGTCGCCGTACGCGCCGAAGACGTAGCCGCCGGTCTGCTGCACGGCGCGGAGCAGGTTCGCCGGCACCGGGTCCTGGTCGCTGCGCCACACCTCGCGGAGCACGGCCGCCGCCCGGTCGGTCTCGGCGGGCGTGCGCAGCTCCAGCACGGTCACGCCGGCGCGGGAGAGGGCGTGCTCCGTCGCGCGCACCGCGCCCTCGACCACGGTGGCGGAGCCCGTTGTGCGGAGGGTCCCGGAAGTCATGCCCTCACTCTGCACGCCCCTGCGCAGCCGCTCTTCGTGCGCGTTGCTCAAGGAGCAGCGCCGCCGTGGTGCGCGACGACGACGCCACCCCGTCCGGCCTCGGGCAGACTGCGCGGGTGCCCACCGTCCGCGCGCTCCTCGAGGTCCTCGGCCCCGCCGTGACGCTGGCCGGGACGGGCTCGCTCGACGTCGAGGTCTCCGAGGTCGTGCTGCTCGGCCCCGGCGACCCGGTGCCGCAGGCGCCCGATGCGCTGCTGGTCTGCACCGAAGCGCTGCCCGCCGGCCCGGTCACCGCCGCCGGGCTGGTGGTCAAGGGGGTCCCGGACCCGACGGCGTACGGCGTGCCGGTGCTGGTGGCGGACGACGCCCTGCCCTGGAACCACCTGCTCCAACTGCTCAGCACCGCCGTCGCCGTGTCCGGGACGACGGGAGCGGTGGGCGACCTGTTCGCGTTCGCGAACTCGGTGGCGGCCCTGGTCGGCGGCGCCGTCGCGGTCGAGGACCCGCAGCGCCGGGTCCTGGCCTACTCCTCGCTCGAGCACCCGATCGACGAGGCCCGCCGGCAGGGGATCCTCGGCCGGATGGTGCCGCACTTCCAGCGCAACGACGGCCTGTACCGCGACGTGCAGCGCGGCCCGGGCGTCATCCGCGTGCCCGCCGACGGCGACGTCCTCCCGCGGCTGGCGGTGGCCGTCCGCTCCGGCGCCGAGCTCCTCGGCTCGATCTGGGTGGTCGAGGCAACGGCCGTGGACGAGGTGGCCGAGCAGGCGCTGCTCGACGCGAGCCGCCAGGCCGCCCTGCACCTGCTGCGCGCCCGGGCAGGCGCCGGGCTCGAGCGGCGGGCGAGGGGTGAGCTGCTGCGCGGTCTGCTCGACGGCCGTGCGGCCCCCGATCTCGCCGGCGTCCGGCTCGGCCTCGACGTCGGTTCGCCCGTGACGGTGCTGGCCTTCTCCCTCCCCCAGGAGACCGCGTCCGACGAGCTGGCCGTCGACGCCGTCGCCGATCTCGTGCAGCTGCAGTGCGCCGCGGTGCGTCCCCGCAGCAGCGTGCTGGTCGAGCTCGGCACGGCCTACGCCCTCGTGCCCGGTGACGTGTCGCGCGCCCGGCTGGCCCAGCTGGCCACGGCCGTCGGGGAGCGGGCCCGCACCGCACTGCGCGTCGAGCTCGGCGGCGGGGTCGGTGCCACGGTCGCCGGCCTGCACGAGGTCGCGCAGTCGCGACGGGACGCGGACGCGGTGCT
>JAOPVD010000137.1 GCA_025966295.1 Frankiales bacterium
TACTCGGTGACCGTCTTGCCTGGCCAGTGCTTGTAGACCGCACCGACCTCGAACTCCTCGTAGCTGCGGCCGAACTGCACTGCGACTCCTCTGTACGACGGGACCGTGGGTCGCCAGTCTTCCAGGGTGGCCGCCGGCACCCCGCCCTAGGGTCGCTGGTCCGGGGGCAGCGCGCAGGCCGGAGTGCCACCGGGCAGCCGGGTGCGGTTGGCGGCGATGAGGTCGTAGGCCCTGGCCGCCAGCCAGGAGACGGGCGGCACGAGCAGCAGGGCACCGAGCGGCCGCCACGGCAGGGCGCTGCGCAGCAGCAGCCGGGCGACGGCCTCGTGGCCGCTGCTGGTGCGGCCGCCGTCCAGCCACTGCAGCTTCGCCTGGCACTGCTGCGCGGTCAGGCCGAGCACCGCGAGATCGGCTTGCTGCCAAGGGATCACGACGTCCGCGCCGAGGTGCAGGCGCGTCACCCAGCGCACCGACGTCGTACAGAAGCCGCAGTCCCCGTCGTACACCAGCGTCGCCGTCACGGGGCCAGTGTGGCACCCGTCCAGCGCACCGGCGGCCCGTGACCCAGCGCGTCGGCGAGGTGCACCCGCGTCCCGTCCGGCCAGCGCTGCACGTGCAGCTGGAAGGCGAAGTCCTGGGTGCCGACCCGCTGCGGCTCGAGGCTGACCCGCACCAGCGGCGCGCCGGTTGTGAGGTCGCGCCCGGTGCGGTCCAGCAGCGCGTCGACCGCGAGCCGCTCCGCCGGGTCGACGTACTGCCAGACGACGCTGTGCCACACGACGGTCGTGACGCCCTCGGGCAGGTCGGCGAGCTCGCGGGTCAGGAACTCCAGCGCACCGGCGCGTTCCACCACGGCCGGCACCCGCTCGGCGACCTGCAGCGCCCCGCGCAGCCGCTCCAGCCGGGGCAGCTGGTCGGCCCACACGTACGACGTCAGGGTGAGCCGGCCCTCGGTGCTGGTCGGGTCGACCGGCGCCGGGTCGCAGCCGCGGCGCGCCACCACCGGCGGCAGCTGCGGCGACGCCGGGAACGGCGGCTCCCAGGGCCGTACCAGCCGCACCGGGCTGTCGGGGTCGCCGAGCACGACCCCCTCGGCCAGGTCGTAGGCGAACGCGTCGCAGCGCAGGTTCAGGCCGGCCGAGGCGCCGAGCTCCAGCAGCCGCACCGGACCGGGGCCCAGCATGGACAGGGCCGCGACCAGCGCCGCGGCGCGGCCCACCTCGTTGGTCTGCACCGGCAGCGCCACCAGGTGCCGCAGCTCCTCCAGGTGCTCGCGACAGGCCCGCTCGGCGGCCGGCCAGACGTCCTGGACCGGCGCGGTGCCGCCGACGCTGGGGTAGTGCAGGGCCAGCTCGGGGGCCTTGCGCTCCAGCACCAGCCGGTGCAGCGAGCCGGCGAAGCGCAGGGAGGGCACGCTGCCGGACGGCTCGGCGGCGTGGGCCGCCAGGAGGTCGGCCACCACACCGCCGGCGGTCAGGTCGCGGGTGGCGCCCTCCAGCAGCGCGGCCGTCAGCGGGCTGCCGCCGATCCGGCACTGCTCGGCCTGCTGCCAGAGCCGTTGCGCGAGGTCCTTCACGCCAGGTCGGCCTGCGGGCGGGCAGGGTCGCGCAGGTCGCAGCCCTGCGTCAGCCAGCGCTCCTCGAGCGCCTCGGCGCCGTGGACCCGCTTCCAGGCGGCCTCGTTGGCGGTCATCGGGAACAGCGGCAGGAACCGCACCGGTTCGTCGCCGTCGAGCTCCAGATCGGGCACCAGACCGCCGGGCTGGCCGACGAGGACGGCGGTGAACCGGCTGCCGTCCCAGAGCGGCTCGCCCAGATCGAGGCCGGCGCCGGGGCCGAGCACCACGCCCTCCACCGCCGGGCTGGCGGCCAGCGTCGCGAGCCGGCGCAGCACGCTGTCCTGCCCACCGCGGACCGACAGCACCAGCTCCGCGCGCGGGCCGTGCTGGGCCACCAGATCGGTACCCGGGTCGGCCATCGGGGCGCGCGACATCCCCAGGCTGGCGTAGCGCACCAGCCCGTCCGCGTCGGGGCCGAAGCGCAGCACGTCGATCCGCTCGGTGCCGAGGAAGCTGACGCCGGCCCGGCCGCTGTCCTGGCCCAGGGCCGTGACGAGATGCGCCTCGACGAGCAGCAGTACCTCGTCGCCGGTCACCCGACCGACCCTAGCCAGGGCTCACCGCAGCGCGGTCAGCGCCTCCCGCGCACGGTCCGCGACGTCGAGCGTCGCGACGATGTCGAACTGGGTCGCGCTGAGCGCCGGGATCGAGGAGAAGTCGCGCTGGCCGCGGGTGCCGGCGTACGCCACGACGGCGAGCACCGTCCCCCAGACCACGCCGAGCAGCAGGCCGCCGAGCAGGGACGCGAGCCAGGACGCCGCGTTCCGGGCGAACAGCCCGATGAGCAGGCCTACGAACAGGCCGATCCAGGCACCGCTCGCCGCGCCGCCGAGAGCCACCTTGGCCCACGTCAGGCGGCCCGTCACGACCTCGACCAGGTGCAGGTCGTTGCCGACGATCGTGAGCTTCTCGACGGGGAAGGCGTTGTCCGACAGGTAGTCCACGGCTCGCTGCGCCTGCGCGTAGTTGTCGTAGGACGCGATCACCACCCCGGTCGGCATGGGCGCCGTCCCGTTCGGCGCGTGCTCGCCGCGGTGCCGAGTGATGGTTGCCATGCTGCTCCTCCTCAGAGCGAGCACCCTGTTCGCCGTGCGCGACCGCGGACCCGCTCTCGACGGGCGTGTACCCGCGCCGCGGCGGATGAACTAGTCGCGCAACGGGGTGCTCGTCGGGACGGGGCCGAGCGCCCTGCCGCCGTAGACGGCGGTGCCCTTCGCGTCCTGGTAGCTGAGCCAGGCCGTCGCCCCGTGCTGGTGCACGCCGGGCCGGCTGTAGTCGCAGACCCCGCTGGGGAAGGCCTTCTTCAGCGCCGCCCACTGGCCGGCGGTGAAGGTCACCGGGTAGTCGTCCGGGCGCATCGCCTTGAGCTGGCACTTCGCGACGTCGTCGGTCCTGGGCTCGTCGGCGGCGTAGCGCGGCGTGCCGTAGGAGACGACTGTCTGGTCGCAGACCTCGGACGGGATGTCCTGGCCGACGCCGTCGGTGCAGCGGTCGCCCAGGGTGCCGGGCTTGCCCTCGCGGATCTTCTGCGCCAACGGCACCTTGCGGGTGTCGGCGGCGACCCGGGCCAGCCAGCCGTCGGCGGCCAGCACCGCCTCGTCGGCGTAGTGGATGTCGCCGATGAGCGGCGCCTGGCCGCGCCAGAGGACCTGGTTGGCGGCGGTGCCGAAGTTGCGCAGCAGCCGGGCCCGCATCGCGTAGGTGCGGTACACGTCGTGGAAGGCGCCCGGGTCCGGTCCGCGCAGGTCGATGATGGCGACCTGGTCGAGGTTGTTGGCGCTGTTCACGGCGCCGCTGCGGTAGGCCCGCTCCAGCCCGATGCCGTCACCGACGATCCGGCCGGCCGTCACGTCGCCGGAGTAGTCCAGGCCGCCGAGGTGGCTGTTGAGGTCGACGAACTGCGCCGGCGAGAGGGCCCCGCTGCGCAGGCCGGCCAGGCCGTACTGGATGCCGGTGTTGTCGAACGGCCGGTTGGCGAAGCCGTCCGCGCGCTTGCCGAACACGTTGACCATGTAGTCCTGGAGCGTGCACTTCACGCCCTTGGGGTTCTTGGCCTTGTCGTAGACCTGGGCCGCCGGCACCCCGGGGCAGCTGCGGCTCGGGTCACCGCTGTTGGGGATGACGTTGGTGAACGTCACCGGGTTGCCGATGTTCGGGTGGTCGAGGACCGCGGCGATCGCGGTCGGGGTCCAGAGCGTGCCCGGCGTCCAGCGCCTCGGGTCCTGGAAGTACTTCAGGAGCATGAAGTAGTCCTCGTACTGCATCGCCGAGGACCAGGCGTCGGTGAACGAGCACTGCGGCGTGATGGCCTGGTACACGCCGGGGTAGGCGTTCGCGACCTGCTGCTGCACCAGCGAGCCGCCGGAGCAGCCGCTGCCGATCGTCCAGCGCAGATCGCCGTACCGCTCGACCACCCGCTCCTTGGTCATGATGAGCGACTCGGCCTGGGTGGCGAGGTTGCAGTTGTGGCCGGCGTTGTCGAGGGCGTGCGAGGCGACCACGAAGCCGTGGGCGAGGAACGTCGCGTTCATGACGTCCGGCGCGCTGCCGGTCGTGTACGCCGTGTCGCAGCTGGCGCCGTGGGTGAGCACCAGCCGGCGGTTGAACTGCGGCTGCGGCTTCAGGGCGGTCCACGGCTTGCCGGGCTGCCAGAGCGCCGCGATCGCGTACTGGTCGCGGTCGAGGTAGCCGACCTCCTTGCGGACGATGAACGGCACCGTCACGCCGGTGTCGGTCGTGGTGGTCGCGATGGTCGCGGTCGGCGGCGGGCTCTTGGGATCGTAGGGCCGGAACAGGCTGGCCGCGAAGAGGCCGGACGCGCCCACCTTGAGCCCGGCGGTGCCAACCGGCAGGTAGGAGAACGTGTAGACGGTCGGGGCGTTGCACTGCTTGTCGCGGGCACCGGCCTGGCAGGCCCACGGCTGGATCTGCGGGCCGGACATCACCGGGCCACCGATCGGGTGGTTGACCAGCGTGAGCCGGGCACCACCGGTGCTGCCGCGCACCGTCACGACGTTCTCGCCCAGTCGCAGGCCGGTGAGCAGCCCCTGGACCCGGCCGCCCGGCCCGACGCCGAAGGCAGGCGTGCGGTCGGTGCCGTCGACGTCCACCCGCAGCCCGCGGGTGCTGCTGGCCCCCGTGACGGCCACCAGCGCGTCACCGCCGCTCACCAGGTCGGGCCGGCCGGACAGCACGGTCAGGCCGAGCGTCGCCCCCGACGCCGACGCCTGCGGCAGGAACGGCAGGACCGCGACGGCGACGCCGAGTGCGGCGAGGGTGCGGGACAGGCGCATGACGGCTCCAGCTGGCTCGGGGTCACCGACTGCTTCGACGCGTTACGTCCGTGTTCCTGCCCCGCGGCGGAGCGATCAGCCCTTGAGCTGGTAGTCCTTCAGCAGACCGCGGCTGATGATGGTCTTCTGGATCTCGGACGTGCCCTCACCGATGAGCAGGAACGGCGCCTCGCGCATGAGGCGCTCGATCTCGTACTCCTTGGAGTAGCCGTAGCCGCCGTGGATACGGAACGACTCCAGCGTCACCTCGGCGCAGTACTCGCTGGCGAGCAGCTTGGCCATGCCGGCCTCGACGTCGTTGCGCTTGCCCATGTCCTTGAGGCGGGCGGCGTTGACCATCAGGGCGTGCGCGGCCTCGACCTTGGTGGCCATCTCGGCGAGCTTGAACTGGATGGCCTGGTGGCCGGTCAGCGGCTTGCCGAAGGTCTGGCGCTGCTGGGCGTAGGAGATGGCGAGCTCGAAGGCCCGGATCGAGATGCCGCAGGCGCGGGCCGCGACGTTGACGCGGCCGACCTCGACGCCGTCCATCATCTGGTAGAAGCCCTTGCCGCGACCGGCCTCGCCGCCGAGGATGCTGGTCGCCGGGACGCGGGCGCCCTCGAGGACCATCTCGGTGGTCTCGACGCCCTTGTAGCCCATCTTGTCGATCTTGCCGGGGATGGTGACGCCCTGGGCGGTCTCGCCGAAGCCGGGCTCCTTCTCCACCAGGAACGTCGTCATGTTCTTGTAGACCGAGTCGCCGCCCTCGTCGGTCTTGACGAGGGTCGCGATCAGGCCGGCGCGGGCACCGTTGGTCAGCCACATCTTCTGGCCGTCCAGGACGTAGTCGTCGCCGTCCCGCACGCCCCGGCTCTTGATGGCCGCGACGTCGGAGCCGCAGCCCGGCTCCGACATCGAGAAGCCGCCGCGCAGCTCACCGGTGGCCATGAGCGGCAGCAGCCGGTCCTTCTGCTCCTGCGTGCCGTGCTGCTTGAGCATGTAGGCCACGATGAAGTGGGTGTTGATGACGCCGGAGACGCTCATCCAGCCGCGGGCGATCTCCTCCGCGACCTGCGCGTAGGTCAGCAGCGACTCCCCCAGCCCGCCGAACTCCTCGGGGATGGTGAGCCC
>JAOPVD010000377.1 GCA_025966295.1 Frankiales bacterium
AGACAGTAAGACGGCGAAGGCCGTGGAAAGGTTGTCTGTGAGCGTCGCCATGTCGAACCTGCGTGCTCGTTTTCCCGGGGTTGAGGTAGTCGAGATGCCTCCAAACAACCCCGGCTTCGACATTCGCGTAGGCCCAGAGTCGGAAGCCTTGCTACATGTGGAGGTGAAGGGCACTCAGAGTGCGGAGCCCGTGTTCTTCATGTCAGAGGGTGAGCGGGAGTTCTCGGTACGACACGCGACACGCTATGAGCTGCTCGTGGTCACTGGCATCGACCTGGTCCAGGAGGAGTTCCTTGAGATCCATCGACGCTCGGGTGGAGTGAGCTTCGAAGTGGCTGAGTTGAAGCCGTCCCAATGGCGTGCAAAGTTGAAGCCCGAGTTGCCTGTTAGCGACGCTGACGGGTGAGACCGCTCCACAACGAGTGATCGCCGAGGGCTTCGCTGCTCGCACTCGGGCACGACTCGAGATCCGCAAGGAACCGAACGTCAGAGACGCCCCTCGGAAGTGGTTCGAGTACCTGGGGAACGTCTTCGGAGAAGACATACTTGGCGGAACTCAGCGCGGCGATGACGTCGAACCGGACATCGCCGGCGAGCCCAATCCGAAATCCCACGGCAGACATCAACAAGCGATGCACCTTTTCTTGCAGGTCTGGCTCTTCGTGAACGAGTTCGAGAACTTCGTCGTAGAGGTCCAGCACACTCCGCCCGTCGTCCGAACCCTCGAGCATCAGGCTCACTACGAGCGTCGTTCCATGAGGCTTGAGCTGTTGCAAGGAGAAGTGATGCCTTCTGGCTCCCTCGGTGGCTTTCACTTCAACGTGCACACCGCCTGCCGTGAAATCATGTGCGGCCGTTGACAGCACGTGCCAAGCGCGTACGGCTGCGGCTGGGTCGTCGGATCCAGCGATGAGAACAAGTTCTCCCCACACACCGACAAGAGACTTGTGGGCATCCTTGCCAAGGAGCCGAAAGAGTTCGCCGATTCGATCAATCTGTGCGCTGACCTCTTCCAGATCCTGTGTCGACGAGAGTCGCTCGCAGATGCTTGGCACAAGGCGCAAGAACCAGTCCTGGACGTTCGGGTCGCTGGCCACACACTCAACGGCGGAGTAGAGACCGAACTGCTCGCCCTCCCGAAGCCGCAGGCGGAGGCCATGGCGCAGCCGCAGGTTGGCGTAGTGACGGTCGGAAGCTTGGAGCGACGAATCGGCTACCTGGATCAGCAGACAGGGGTTGCCGTCTTGCCCCATGCCGAGCCGGAGATTCCCTCCTGGGAGTAGCTCCGTGGCGTATGCGAGTTGCGAGCCAGCGCCAGGTGGAGTCAGCAACTCGAAAAGTCGCCGCACCTCTAGGTAGTCGAGGCTGGATCCCTCAGGGTCGACGTTGCCCGGATCGTTCACGTCGGTAGCTCCGTGCGTCAGTAGGAAGGTGTACGGCCACGAATGGACAACCACGCTGGAGGTAAGAGCCGGCGGCCGTGAAAACTTCGCCGGTCGCCGGTCGATCAATCGCGGGCTGATGGACCTGAAGAGTCAGAAGATCCGCCGGAGCGTTTGGAAGCCCGGTTCCACCTGACCGGAACTCGTTGTCTCCAGGATAGAACGCCGTATTGATCCGGCTCCGTCCGGCTTGCAGCGTCTCGATCCATGGAAGTTCCTCCCCCTGGCCACGTCGGTAGTCCGTGGCTCTTGGGCGCATGTTGATCAAGATGGCCTGCGCATCTGCATCGCGCTCGAGCATGACCGAGATGGCATCTCGAACGACGGCACCGTCCGGCACGTCGTCGCTGAAGAACTCATACGTTTCGAAGAAGACCGCCAGTCGGGCTAAGGGGACGAGCGTGTACTTGTGCTCGCGGAACGGATTGGCTGGGTTGGGTAGCCAAGGCTCCTGCCATTCGTCGACCTCGCCAAGGATCCCCTGAACGAGCGCGGAGTTGTTGGCTGCAGCCGTGATCTTTGCTGCTTCGTCGCTAGCTGGAAACCATTCCTGTGTGGCCCATGGATTCTGCCGCCTCAGTCGGAACCATCGAGTACTGATGCGGCACAGGCGAAGGTTCGGGTTCGGGTCCAGCCAAAAGACTCGGCTCCAAGACTGCATGTCCTTGCCAGCGTCGAGGTGGCTTCGTAGCGAACGCCAAAGGGCTTCCTCGTGATCGGCAAAGACCGCGTAGTAGTCCTCATGCACATCAGATGGGAGCCAGACGCGGCAATACGGCAGGTAGCGGCTTCGGTACCCGAACCATCGGCCACGCTGCATGAGCACATCGACCTGACCTTGGCCCGCTGAGCGTGCCATCCAGGTCACAGTGAGGTTCTGCATTGCGAAGCCGCGCTGAAGCACGTCTCCACCTACGAAAATCCACGTCAGTTCGTCCGTCCAGCGAATCTCCTCCGGCAATCTCCGCTCGGCGTTGACCAGGAGGATCTTGTGCAGGTCGACTCGTGCGCGGAGAGCAGGAAGGAGCTGAAGCAGATCCAGGTCAGGCACTTCCATCGTGCGCCGGAGCTCCGCAATGCAGTCCGTGATGTCGGCACGGAGTCCGTTGGCTAGTGGCCCGTTCGGGTCGATCTCCGCTCCGTCGACCGCATCGACCATGCCGGTGAGGATGTTCTGCACCCACCTGTGGGCGGCGTCGTGCTGTGCCTTGAGACGTTCAGGATGGACGAGCATTGTCCTGTACTCCGGAGCCTCGCGCTCAGCCAGCACGTCCTCGATGGCTGACGAGATGAGGAAGTAGGTCATGGCAGTGCGGAGGCTGTCCGGTGGTGTCGCTGAGCGGTTGCTGACCAGTGCGACGTCCCCAGCTGGAATCTCGCGGTAGTACCTCGAGGGTTCAGGGAAGAATTCGGCCGCGCCGCAGTAGCCGATCCCGGGAGCGAGCAGTTCGCAAAAGTCGGGAGAAAGTTCGTCGGTAAGTTCGACGAGGAGGTTGGCCTGGGGCGTGGCCGTGTACTGAATGAACAGGTGATTGGAAAACAAGGCCCGGAGACGGTCGATCGCAGCGAACGTCGCGGTCGGGCCGGCGTTGCCTCCCGCTAGCCGGTCGTTGGCACGAGCATCGAGGCTTGCCTCATCCGCTTCGTCATCGATGATCAGAGCCGGAAGGTTCGACAGCCTTTCCCGATAGTCGGATTGCTCAATGAACTCCGCGAGGCGATCGATTCCCGATGTATCGGGAGTTCGCGCCGTTGATGCGCGCGTCCTCTTCAAGATCGTCACGACGAGCGTCCTCGGAGCAAAGTTGGACACTGCAGTACGCAGCCGACTTTCCAGCTCGGCGGGGTTGGCCGGATCGAAATCCAGGGCTCGCCAGGCGTTCTGACTGCTCAGCCGTGTGACGATCTGGCGGTGAGTTTGATTCTTGAGGATGTTCTTTGTGCCGCTGAGTACGACGATCAGACGAAAGCCGTTGTCGCTTGCGAGCGCTGACAGGGCAAGAAACGAGTTGGTCTTACCGGACTGAACCTTGCCGATCACAAGGCCCGTGCTTCGCCCGGACTGCGCTGGGTCCGCGGCCTGCCCCAGCAGTCGAGGGGTGAATGAGCGCAGAAAGTCGCGCGCCGAGAGAGGGACCTCATCGCTTTCCAAGAAATTGTTGAAGGCTGGTCCGTCAACCCGCGGTGTCCAGCGCCAGAGGTTGGCGTGAACTCCGTATGCATTGTTGCCATCCTCTTCGAGGATTCCGCCTTCGACAGTCATCGAGCGAGGCTTCCCTTCAACAATTGGTTGGCGTGCAGCAATACGGCATCCGCGTAGCGACCGCCTTGCTCGCGCACCACGATGATGGCGAGCGCCACAGCGGCGCCAACGCGAATGAGTGACTCCATGTCGTTGATCTCGCCTCCAGCGAAGCGCCGCATGAAGTCGTTGTTGATGTTCATCCTGAGAGTGATCTCCCGCGGGTCGCTCGAGCTGTTTGGCAAGGCGGATGTGTCCGCGAGTTCCAACCAGTCCCCATCTGGAACCTCGCTGATCTCGACAATCACGGCCCACCGAGCTTGTCGGAACGTCACCTCAAGCCGCTTGACCGTCACGTGCGCAGGCAAGGCAGTGAGTTGACCAACGGGAGGCGTTGGCGGCTCGTCCAACCTCGCGGGAAGGTCCTGAACCACCGCGTCTTGAATCGCGTCGGCGGCACTGTCCAGCGCACGCCTTGCGGCGGATCGCTGTCTCGCCTCGGGCTCGCGAGAGCGGTAGCCCTCGGCTTGTTTCAGCAGTGCGATGGGCTCACGATCGAGTTCTTCTTTCAGCCGCTCGATCAGCTCTTCTTCGCTCGCTTGCCACACGAATCCGTTCTTGCTGTAAGCCACCTT
Organism: Frankiales bacterium; assembly: GCA_025966295.1. Classification (GTDB taxonomy): domain Bacteria; phylum Actinomycetota; class Actinomycetes; order Mycobacteriales; family SCTD01; genus RYN-111. Next base: position 4,320 of record JAOPVD010000377.1, read on the forward strand.
TACGTTCTTGAGGTGGAGTTCGCCGAACATGCGCTGGCTGCGATAGCTATTCCCATACCCGAAGATGGCTGTCGGTCGCCAAGGATCGTCGTCCAACCCAGTGATGACTCGTCCTTCGCGGTAAAGGCTGAAACCTGATCCGGCAGCACGCCCGGTTTTTCTGATGGCCGCGAACCCGTGCACCTGTTCCCCTGAACTCAGCTCGAGACTGATGTTCTTCCGCCACACGAGGGTCGGACCATCCGGGTCCCGAAACCACGGGGCCTCGAGTACGTCCGGATCGTCATACGTGACGAGTTCACCGCGGTAGGTCAGGTGCACCTGCTCGGTGCGGATGAAGTTGCGATAGATACTCGTGAGATGGTCACGCACCTTCGTGTGCGTGCTGGACTGGATCGGATGCTTGAGTCCAGTCAGTAGGACCGTAGTTCCATGCGTTTCGGGTGCGGCGGGAAACTCGATAACGTCGAGTTCCTCGATGCCTGACGCGATGATCGTAGGGAAGTCATACGTGACTCGGCGCGCAACCGCCTCGCCCTTGCAGGTCGTCGTGATCTCGAAGTTCCGACCGAACCACGCCGCCGCGCTCTTCATTCCGATGCCGTACACGGACAAGCCTGAAGGATCTGGGGGTGGGCTACCAATCTCGAAAGCTCGCGAGAATCTCTCCAGCGGGATCCCGCCTGCGTCATCACGAATGCTGATCTGCGGCTCGTCCCCTCCCTCCACGCCGATATCAATGTGAAGTGGGTCGGCGGCAGTCAGCTGAGGCGCATTGCCGTTGGTGGCCTGATCAAGCCGGCTCTGGATTGAATTGTCCACAAACTCGGCCAATGCGAACCATGCCTTGTAGTCCACGGCCTCGAAGACGCTGAAGACGCCTACGCGCGGCCGGATGGGAACGCGCCTTGCGTCGGACGTCATCACGACCCTTCAGTTCAACCACTTGAGAGCACTCAGAAACAGGTACATCTATCACGTCAGAGGGCCTTGATGTGGGCCGCCGCGCTGGATGGTCTTGGGTATCGTCGGCGCGTCCAGTTGACTATCGACCTGCGATGCTGTGAGCTCATGGGTGGGGAGCTCGTGTTCGAACCGGGCCGTATCTGAAGGGTCCGTCTGCGTGGCTGCGCGAGGAACAATCATCTCGACCTTCTCCGGGGGCGGGGGCCTCGATCTCGGCATGGAGTGCGCTGGGTTTGACACGCTGGCTTGTCTGGACACCGAGCTGTCCGCCCGGAAGACACTCAAGGCGAATCGCCCTGATTGGTTCGTGCCGGACGACGGGGATGTCTCGACAGCTGCGCAGCGGTTGACTCCGGCCAGTGTGGGGCTCAAGCCGGGGGACTTGGACGTCCTTGCTGGCGGCCCTCCCTGTCAGCCGTTCTCCATGGCGGCCCAGTGGACTCGGACCGCGCGACTTGGCATGGATGACGATCGAGCGCAGCCGGTGAACGGCATGCTGGATCTAGCTGCGAGTTTCCTGCCTAGGGCAATCGTGATCGAGAACGTCGCTGGCTACCTGAGCGGAGACAACAGCGCTCTCAAGGTCATCGAGGCCAGGCTGAAGGCGATCAATGCTTCGACCCAGTCGAAGTACAGGCTGCACTGGGATGTCATTGATGCTGCCGCGTACGGCGTCCCTCAACATCGCAAGCGAGCAATCGCAGTGGCGTTTCGAGATGGTCGCGATATGCCGATGCCGGCCGCTACCCATGCGGACCGACCGATGACGGCATGGGATGCCCTTCACGACCACAAGGAGACGGCGCCACCTGCCTCCCGCGGCTCCTGGACTCCGCTGCTTGCATCGATCCCCGAGGGTGAGAACTACCAGTGGTTGACCGCTAAGGGAGGTGGACCCGAGTTGTTTGGGTGGCGGACTAGGTATTGGTCGTTCCTCCTCAAGCTGGCCAAGAACAGGCCCTCCTGGACGCTTCCCGCATCGCCAGGTCCCAACACCGGCCCGTTTCATTGGGACAACAGGCCGCTGAGCGTGCGCGAGCGACTCCGGCTGCAGAGCTTTCCTGACTCCTGGGCCTTGGCCGGCACAGAGCGCGAGCGTTATGTGCTCGCCGGCAACGCGACACCTCCATTGCTGGCAGAGGTCATCGGTCGTGCGGTCGCTGAGCAGCTCGGCATCGAAGGGTTGCCCGCCCGGCCCAAGTTATTGCGCCCACGAGCTGAAGCCACCCCGGCCGCGCGTAAGCCCAAGGCCCTTCCGCCGCGATTCGTTCCGCTGGTCGGCCCTCGTGACGCTCACCCTGGCGCGGGCCAGGGTCCGTCTCCTCGGGTGGAGGAAGAGCCGGCGGCCTAGCTGCTGCTTCGGCCTCGGCCAGGGTCGAACTCGGTGCCGCTCCGCTCGGGATGGTTCTCATGTCATGCCGGCGGACGGCGGCGAGTTTGAGCTTGGACGCCAGCGTGCATTGCCGGATCTCCCGGCGCCATAAGGCTTCGCGAGACCGCGACAGTCGCGAGGCAGGCTCAGCCGGCCCCCTTGGCAATGTCCAGCGCCGTCGTGCTGGTGGTCGGCGGTGCGGTCAGCGTCCTCGCCTACCGCGTGATGCTCCGGATCGCCCGGCTGCCCGTCGAAAGGCGGGTACTGCGGTGAGCGCCGCAATGACGGGCGTCGGGCTGGGGGCGGCGTGCGGCACCGGGCTGTTCCTGGCGGTCACCGGCACCCCACTGACGCGCCGGCCGCGCCTGGACGCCCGGCTCTCGCCGTACCTGCGTGACACCCCGCGGCCGTCGCGGCTGCTGCACGACCGCGCCGGACTGACGCCGTTTCCCCTGGTGGAGCCGCTGCTGGCCGACCTGGTGCAGGCCGTCGAGCGGTGGGTCGGCGGCCTGTCCAGCGTGCGGCGCCGGCTCGAGCAGGTGGGCGGCCCGATGACGGTGGAGCAGTTCCGCGCCGAGCAGGTGCTGTGGGGCGGCTTCGGGCTGGCGGCGGCGTTCGGCCTGGCGCTGCTGTCGGCGGCCGCCGGCGGCGGCACCAACCCGCTGGTGCTCGGGGTGTCCGCCGTGCTGTTCACGGTGCTGGGGGTGCTCGCCCGGGACCGCTACCTGACCCGGCAGGTCGCGCAGCGCGAGGAGCGGATGCTCGAGGAGTTCCCGACCATCGCCGAGCTGCTGGCGCTCGCGGTGACGGCGGGGGAGGGGCCGGTCGGGGCGCTCGAGCGGGTCACCCGGATCTCGGCCGGCGAGCTCAGCCGCGAGCTCGGGCGGGCGCTCGCCGACGCCCGGGCCGGCGCCTCCCTCGTGCAGGCGCTCGAGGGCATCTCGCGCCGCACCTCGCTCGCGCCGCTCGCCCGCTTCGTCGACGGCGTCGCCATCGCGGTGGAGCGCGGGACCCCGCTGGCCGACGTGCTGCGGGCCCAGGCGGTCGACGTCCGCGAGGCCGGCAAGCGGCAGCTGCTCGAGTCCGCCGGCCGGCGGGAGATCGCGATGATGGTCCCCGTCGTCTTCCTGGTGCTGCCGGTCACCGTGCTGTTCGCGCTCTTCCCGGGTTTCTACGGCCTGAAGCTGGTCACCGGATGAGTGGCCCCTCGGAGAAAGGCAGGTAGGCCCATGAGGCCGTCCCGGATCGCCGTCCGGCTGCAAGCCCGTGCGCTGGCCGCGCGCACCGACCGCGGTGACGTCCCCGGGTGGGTGCTCATCACGATCATGACGGCTGGGCTGGTCACGGTGATCTACGGCGTCGCGAGCGACCAGCTCCAGAGCATCCTGCGCAACGCGCTGAACTCCGTGCGCTCGCCCTGACATGGGCCGGCAGCGCGACGACGCGGGCGCGGCCGTCGTGGACTTCGTGCTCGTCAGCGTGCTGCTGCTCGGGCTGTTCCTGCTGGTGTTCCAGGTCGGCGTCGCGCTGCACGTCCGGAACGTCCTCATCGCCTCCGCCGCCGACGGGGCCCGGTACGGCGCCAACGCCGACCGCACGCCTCGGGAAGGTGCTGAGCAGGCCCAGCGCGTGGTCGCCCAGGCCCTCGGGGCACGGCTCGCGGGTGCGGTGCGGTGCGAGCCGGTCGAGGGCGGCACCGTGGACGGCGCCCCGGTCGTCGACATCCGCTGTACCGGGCCGGTGCCCTCGCTGGTCGGCGACGCCCTCACCCTGACGGTGCACGGGCACGCGCTCGAGGAGGCCCGGTGAGCCGCCGGTGGCGCAGCGATGCCGGCTCCGCGCTGGTCGAGTTCACCTACCTGGCCATCCTGCTGATGGTGCCGCTCGTCTACGTCCTCATCTCCGTGTTTCTGGTGCAGAGCGCCGCCTTCGGCACCACCGAGGCGGCCCGGCAGGCGTCCCGCGCCTTCGCCCGCGCCGACAGCTACGGGCAGGGTCAGCAGCGGGCCACCGCGGCCGCCCGGCTGGCACTGCGGGACCAGGGCGTCGACGGCGGCCAGGTGGCCATCGACTGCTTCGGAACGCCTTGCCCAGCAGCGGGTTCGCGGGTCCGCGTCACCGTGACCCACCACGTGAAGCTGCCGCTGCTCGGCAGCCTGTTCAGCGACCAGCGCCGCGGCACCATCCGGGTGCAGGCCAGCCACACCGAGCACGTCGACCGCTTCAAGAGCCCGCGATGACGGCCCGTCGCGACGACGAGGGCACGGTGCTGCTGCTCACCGTCGGGCTGTCGGTGGTGCTGCTGCTCCTGGTCGCGGTCGTCGTCGACGTGACCAAGGTGATCCTCGCCAAGCGGGCGGTCGCGAGCGCCGCCGACGGAGCCGCCATTGCGGCCGCGCAGCAGGTGGATGTCGCTGCGGTCCGGGCGTCACTCAGTGGCACGTTGCCGCTCGACCCGGCGGCGGTGGCCGAGGCGGTTGCGGCCTACGCGGCGGACGCGGACGACGAGCAGCCCGGCCTGCGGCTGGCCGGCCGGGTGGACCCGGCCGACCGTGGGCTGGCCGTTGTGGAGGCCCGCCGCAGCGTCACGCTGCCTTTCGTGGGGTGGCTGGGCGTCGCCCAGGTGCAGGTGGCGGCGGTGGCCCGGGCGCGCTCACCGGTGCTGCCGTAGTAGGCGGCGCGGGGCCGAAGACCACCGGGCATCGCCCGTGCTGCTGGGGGTGGCCGACCCGGCAGGCGGTCCTGACCGGCGACTAGGCTGGTGGATCGTGGCTGCCGACCGTTCCGCTGACCTGAAGGCCCTTGACGCCACCCTGACGAGCATCGAGAAGGTTCTCGACGTCGGCAAGCTGCGCGAGGAACTCGTCGACCTCGAGGAGCAGGCCGGGATGCCCGGGCTGTGGGACGACCAGGAGAAGGCCCAGAAGATCACCGGCCGGATGTCGGTGGTGCAGGCCGACCTCAAGCGCATCGAGTCCTACCGGCAGCGCCTGGAGGACCTCGGGGTGCTCTACGAGATGGCGGCCGAGGAGAGCGACGAGGGCACCGCCGACGAGGCCGACACCGAGCTGGCCGCCCTCAGCAGGGAGATCGGCAGCTTCGAGGTCCGGACCCTGCTCTCCGGCGAGTACGACGAGCGGTACGCCCTCGTCCAGATCAGCCCGGGTGCCGGTGGCGTGGACTCCCAGGACTGGGCGCTGATGCTCTGGCGGATGTACTACCGCTGGGCCGAGCGGCACGACTACCCGCTGGACGTGCTGGAGTGGCAGGAGGCCGAGGAGGCCGGCGTCAAGAGCGTCGTCTTCCAGGTCAAGACGCCGTACGCCTACGGCACGCTGGCCGGCGAGCACGGCGTCCACCGGCTGGTGCGGATCAGCCCGTTCGACAACCAGGCCCGGCGGCAGACCTCGTTCGCCGCCATCGACGTGACGCCGGTGGTCGACACCGCCGACGCGGTCGAGGTCGACGAGAAGGAGATCCGGGTCGACGTGTTCCGCAGCTCCGGCCCGGGTGGGCAGGGCGTCAACACCACCGACTCCGCGGTGCGCATCACGCACCTCCCGACCGGGATCGTGGTGTCCTGCCAGAACGAGCGCTCGCAGATCCAGAACCGGGCGGCCGCGATGGTGGTGCTGCAGACCAAGCTGCTGGAGAAGAAGCGCGAGCAGGAGGCGGCCGAGATGGACGCCATCCGGGGCGGTAAGGCCGACAACGCCTTCGGCTCGCAGATCCGCAACTACGTGCTGCACCCGTACCAGATGGTCAAGGACCTGCGGACCGGCGTGGAGACGGGTAACACCCAGGGCGTGCTCGACGGCGAGATCGACGAGCTGGTCGAGGCGGCCGTCCGCTGGCGGCGTACCAAGGACGAAGAGCCCGCCGGGTAGGCACTGCGCCTAGGACCGCGGCTCGCTCAGAGCAGCACTCAGAGCAGCAGCAGCAGGAGCAGCAGCGCCACGACCGCCGCCAGCAGCACGGGGCCGGCCGGCAGGCGGTGCGCGTGCAACTGCTCACGGGTCGCGCGGCAGAGGCTGCAGCGCCCTTCCTCGACGAGCCCGGAGCAGCCCGCGCAGACGAGGTTGTCGCAGTTCACGAGCGGCCTCCAGGTCTGGGTCATTCCCATTGTTACTCACCGTGGGTGTGTCCGCGCGTCGGGGGACGTAACGGGCCGCCGACCTAGGATGGCCAGGTGATCCGGCTGGAGAAGGTCTCGAAGAGCTACCCGACGAGCACGCGTCCCGCGCTCGACGGGGTCGACGTCGACATCGAGAAGGGCGAGTTCGTCTTCCTCGTCGGCTCGAGCGGGTCCGGGAAGTCCACCTTCCTGCGCCTGCTGCTCAAGGAGGAGGTCCCGACCGCCGGCCGGGTGCACGTCGCCGGCAAGGACCTGTCCCGGCTGTCGAACTGGAAGATCCCGGCGCTGCGGCGCTCGATCGGCTGCGTGTTCCAGGACTTCCGGCTGCTGCCGAACAAGACGGTCCACCAGAACGTCGCCTTCGCCCTCGAGGTGATCGGCAAGCCCCAGGCGACGATCGAGAAGGTGGTCCCCGAGGTCCTCGACCTGGTCGGCCTCGACGGCAAGGCGGGGCGGATGCCCGACGAGCTGTCCGGCGGTGAGCAGCAGCGCGTCGCGGTCGCCCGGGCGTTCGTCAACCGGCCGATGATCTTGATTGCCGACGAGCCGACCGGGAACCTCGACCCGTCGACGTCCATCGGCATCATGAAGCTGCTCGACCGCATCAACCGCACCGGCACGACGGTGGTGATGGCCACCCACGACGCCGCCATCGTCGACTCCATGCGCCGCCGGGTCGTGGAGCTGTCGCAGGGCAAGGTCGTCCGTGACCAGACCCGCGGCGTCTACGGCTACGGCGCCTAGCCCCGACCGAGCCCCACTCCCGCTCGAGACCCCACCGAGGACACCACGTGCGCGCCCAGTTCATCCTCAGCGAGATCGGCATCGGTCTGCGCCGCAACCTCACCATGACGGTCGCCGTCATCCTCACGGTGACGATCACGCTCACCATGGCCGGTGTCGGTTGGCTGGTGCACAAGCAGGTCGACGTCATGAAGGACTACTGGTACGACAAGGTCGAGGTGACGATCTTCCTCTGCGGCACCAACAGCAGCTCGGGGAACTGCGCCGGCAAGGAGGTCACCGCCGAGCAGCGCGACCAGCTCAACGCCGACCTGCACGCCACCCCGCAGGTCGAGCAGGTCTTCTATGAGTCCAAGCGCGAGGCCTACGAGCGCTTCAAGGTGCAGTTCAAGGACTCGCCGGACCTCGTGCGCAACGTGAGCGCCGACGCCATGCCGGAGTCGTTCCGGGTCAAGCTCAAGAACCCCGAGCAGTTCCAAGTGGTGGCCAGCGCCTACCAGGACCGGCCCGGCGTGGACGCCGTCCAGGACCTCAAGAAGCTGCTGGACCCGATCTTCAAGCTGCTCGGCGTGGGCCAGAAGGTCGCCTACATCTTCGCCGGCGTCATGCTGGTCGCGGCCACCATCCTGATCTCCAACACCATCAGGGTGGCGGCCTTCAGCCGCCGGCGGGAGACCGGGATCATGCGGCTGGTCGGCGCCAGCAACCTCTACATCCAGACGCCGTTCCTGCTCGAGGGCGCGGTCGCCGGGCTGGTGGGGGCGGTCGGGGCGTGCGGGCTGGTGGTGATCGGCAAGTGGTACGTCGTCGACCAGCAGCTGCGGCCGCTCCTGACGTTCACCAACTACATCGGCTGGAGCGAGGTCGTCGCGACCATCCCGGTGCTGCTCCTGTCGGGCGTGCTGCTCTGCGGCCTGGCCTCGTTCTTCACGATCCGCCGCCACCTGCGGGTCTGAACCCGCCCTAGAGTGACGGCATGGCCCGCCGACCCGTGATCCGCCGGATCGGGATCGGCGTGGGCTCGGTCGCCGCCCTGGCCACCGCCTTCACGCTCGGCGTGGTGGCCGGTGCGGGCAGCACCCCGGACCGCGACGCGGCCCCCCGCGCCGGCGTGCTCGACGACGCGGCCGACCAGATCGCGTCCTCGTCGCTGCGGCCGGTCGACCGGGACGCCCTCGACGCGGCCGCGATCAAGGCCATGCTCAGCACCGCCGGTGACCAGTGGGGCAGCTGGGCCGACGGCACCGCGGCGAGCGGTTCCTACGCCGGCGTCGGCCTGTGGCTGCGCCGCGAGGGCGCGGCCCTGCTGGTCTCGCAGATCGCCGACGACAGCCCGGCGCAGCACAGCGGGGTGCAGGTCGGTGACGAGCTGCGCGCCGTCGACGACCGCAGCACCCGCGGCCTGGCGACGTCGGACGTCGCCGCCTCGCTGCGCGGGCTGCCCGGGTCCGCCGTCACGCTGGTGCTCGGGCGCGGCGGCGCGCTGCGCACGCTCACCCTCACCCGGGCCCAGGTGGCCGCCCTCGAGGTCACCACCACGATGCTGTCCGCCCACGTCGGCCGCATCGCGGTGCCGGCCTTCGGTCGGGGGACCGGCCGGCAGGTCCGCGACGCCGTACGCGCGTTGCAGCGCCAGGACGTCACCGGGATCGTGCTCGACCTGCGGGGCGACCCGGGTGGCCTGCTGTCGGAGGCCGTCGAGACCGCCAGCGCCTTCCTCGAAGGCGGCCGGGTGGTGACCTACACCCGGCGCGACGAGACGCCGCGCCGGCTCGACGCCGGGGCGCCCGGGGACACCCGTACCGCCCTGGTGGTGCTCGTGGACGGCGGCACCGCAAGCGCGGCCGAGGTGGTCGCCGGCGCACTCCAGGACCGCGGCCGGGCCGTCGTGGTGGGGTCGCGCACCTTCGGCAAGGGCAGCGTGCAGGAGCCGCACCGGCTGACCGACGGCAGCTCGCTGGACATCACCGTGGCGCGGTACGTGCTGCCGTCGGGCCGCTCGGTGGAGGGTGTCGGCATCGAGCCCGACATCGAGGTGGCCCAGTCGGAGACCGGCGACGTCGTCCTGCGGCGGGCCGTCGAGGTGCTGACCGGCCTGCGGGCCGACGCCGGAGGCCGCGGGTGACCGACAAGCCCACCAAGCCCGGGGCCGGCCGGGAGACCGGCCGCGGCAAGCTGGTCGCGCAGAACAAGAAGGCCCGGCACGACTACGACCTGCTGGACACCTTCGAGGCCGGCATCGTTCTCACCGGCACCGAGGTGAAGTCGCTGCGCCAGGGCCGCTGCTCGCTGGTGGACGCGTACGCCGTCATCCAGGACGGCGAGGCCTGGCTGATGGGCGCCCACATCCCGGAGTACACCGAAGGCACCTGGAACAACCACGCCCCGCGGCGGCAGCGCAAGCTGCTCCTCCACAAGGAGGAGATCATCCGACTGACGGTGAAGACCAAGGAGTCCGGCCTCGCGATCATCCCGTTGCAGCTGTACTTCAGCGACGGCCACGCGAAGGTCGAGATCGCCCTTGCCAAGGGTCGCAAGGCGCACGACAAGCGGCAGGCGCTGTCGGAGCGCGACGCCAAGCGGGAGATCCAGAAGGCCATCGGCCGCAGCATCAAGGGCCGGACACCTGCGCGTGGACGACGCTGACATCCCGGCCCTCTGGGAGGGCCTCGGCCTGCCCGGCCTGGTCGACGTGCACGTGCACTTCATGCCGCGCAACGTCATGGAGAAGGTGTGGGCCTACTTCGACAGCGCGGGGCCGCTGACCGGCATGCCGTGGCCGATCGCCTACCGCACCGAGGAGACCGACCGCCTGGCCCGGCTGCGGGCAATGGGGGTGCGGGCCTTCCCGTCGCTGGTCTACGCCCACAAGCCGGGCATGGCGGCCTGGCTCAACGCCTGGGCCGCCGACTTCGCGGCGCAGCACGACGACGCCCTGCACACCCTGACGCTGTTCCCGGAGCCGGGGGTGCTCGGCTACGTCACCGAGCAGCTGTCGGCCGGCGCGCAGCTGGTCAAGGTGCACGTGCAGGTGGGCGGCTACGACCCGCGCGACCCGCTGCTCGACGAGGTGTGGGGGGTGCTGGCCGACGCCGGCATCCCGGTGGTCACGCACTGCGGCTCGGGCCCGGCGCCGGGGGCCTTCACCGGGCCCGGCCCGTTCGCCGCGGTGCTGGCCCGGCACCCGTCGCTGACCGCCGTGATCGCCCACATGGGGATGCCCGAGTACGGCGACTTCCTCGCCCTGGCGCAGACCTATCCGCGGGTGCACCTCGACACCACGATGGCCTTCACCGACTTCACCGAGGCCAGGATGCCGTTCCCGCCGGAGCTGCGGCCGGCGCTGCTCGACCTGGCCGACCGGGTGCTGCTCGGCAGCGACTTCCCCAACACGCCCTACCCCTATGCGCACCAGCTCGAGGCGCTGCAACGGCTCGACCTCGGTGACTGCTGGTTGCGCGGGGTGCTCCACGACAACGCCGCGGCCCTGTTCCAGCTGCCCTGAGGTCCCGGTTCGTCCCGTTCTGCCCGCCGGGGTGTCACTCACTGTCCGTAACTGATCACAATGAGCCATGCCCATCCGGTCCCCGTTGCACAAGGCTGGGCACATCCCATAACGACTACGGAGGTCACGGCATGACAGCCCTGCCGCGCCGGACGACCCGCGCCCTCGTCGTGCCCGCTGCGCTGCTCGCGCTGCTCGCCGGCCCGGCGTGGGCGGCCACCACCGGCG
>JAOPVD010000209.1 GCA_025966295.1 Frankiales bacterium
TGGACGTCCGCGAGCCGGCCGAGTTCGAGATCGTCAGGATCCCGGGCGCGGTGCTCATCCCCAAGGGCGACATCCTGAACGGCTCGGCGCTGGCGCAGCTGCCGCAGGACAAGCAGATTGTCCTGCACTGCAAGAGCGGGGTCCGCTCCGCCGAGGCGCTCGCGGCGCTCAAGGCCGCCGGCCTGACCAACAGCGTGCACGTCCAGGGCGGCGTGCTGGCCTGGCAGGCGCAGGTCGACCCCTCGCTCCCGACGTACTAGCAAGCACCCCACGGCCGGTCTTCCTCGGAAGACCGGCCGTTGTGCTGCGCGAGGCATGCGGACCTGGCGCGTTGGGAAGAGCAGGGGGGGAACCACGTCGTCGCACCGCTGACCGAGGAGTCCACCGGTATGCCTGTCCGCCACGCTCTTGTCCCACTCGCCGCAGCCGCGCTGGCCATCGCCACGGTGGGCGCCGCCCCGGCCACCGCCGCCACCGCGGCCTGGGCGCCGGCGGCCACCGCCGCCATCCACCCGGGCGTCATGACCCACACCGGCGGTGCGCAGTGCACGGCCAACTTCGTCTACACCAACGGTACGACGACCTACCTCGGCCAGGCCGCCCACTGCTCGGGCACCGGCGCGGCCACCGACACCAACGGCTGCACCGCGGGCACGCTGCCGCTCGGCACCAAGGTCGACGTCGCCGGCTACCAGGGCACGATGGTCTACAACTCCTGGATCGCCATGCAGTCGGCGAAGGAGAAGGACCCCAACACCTGCGCCTACAACGACCTGGCGCTCATCGAGCTGCCGGCGGCGGCGGTCGCGGTCACCAACCCGAGCGTCCCGGTGTTCGGCGGCCCGGTCGCGCTGGGCGCCGGCACGACGGCCGGGGAGAACGTCTACAGCTACGGCAACTCCAGCCTCCGGCTCGGGCTCGCGCCGCTGAGCCCGAAGCGCGGCGTCTCGCTCGGGGACACCGGTGGCGGCTGGAGCACCACGGTCTACACCCTGACCCCCGGCATCCCGGGTGACTCCGGCTCGGGCTTCCTGGACTCCAAGGGCCGTGCCTTCGGGGTGCTGTCGACGGTCGCCGTCCTGCCGCTGCCGCTGAGCAACGGCGTCGGCAACCTGGCCAAGGAGATCGCCTACGCGCACAGCCACGGCGTCAGCGGGCTGGCGCTCGTCCCCGGCACGGAGCCGTTCACGCCCAACGCGCTCACCTAGGCCTCTTCGGCGCTGAGCCCGCCCGCCCCGTTCCCCCTTGCGTCATCACGCCCGCGCTCGGTGCCCCTGCGCTGGTGATGACGTCCCGCTGAGGGGTGGCGCCCGGGCCTGCCCACCCTTCCCTTGCGTCATCACGCCCGCGCTCGGTGCCCCTGCGCTGGTGATGACGTCCCGCTGAGGGTCGGCCCCGCTCGTTGGGCGGCGGCACAGGTCACGGTCGGGCAACGTCAGCAAGCCGAAAAGTGACGTATGTCACACAACGCGGTTGGATGCGTTGCGGCCGCGTCACACGCGACCGCCGGAGGGCATCTGTGCTCGAGGTCCGCGAGCTCCACGTCTCGTACGGCGGTGTCGTGCGGGCCCTGCGCGGCATCAGCCTGGAGGTGCCCGACGGCGGGGTCGTCGCGGTCCTCGGCGGCAACGGCGCCGGCAAGTCGACCCTGCTGCGGACGGTGTCGTCCACGCTGCGCCTGCACCGCGGCGCGGTGGTCAGCGGCACGGTGACCTGGGACGGCCGCTCGCTGCGGGGGCTGGACGCCGCCGAGACGGTGCGCCGCGGCATCGTGCAGGTCCCCGAGGGGCGGCGCATCTTCGGGCGGCTCTCGGTGGACGAAAACCTCAAGGCCGGCGGCCTCGGGGCCCGCGACAAGCGCACCCGGGGGGCCGCCCGGGACCGGGTCTACGCGATGTTCCCGATGCTCGCCGAGCGCAAGGGGCTCCGGGCCGGCCTGCTGTCCGGCGGCCAGCAGCAGATGCTCGCCATCGGGCGGGCGCTGATGGCCGCGCCGCGGCTGCTGATCCTCGACGAGCCGTCGCTGGGGCTGGCGCCGCAGGTGGTGGGCCAGGTCGGGCAGGTCATCCGGGACATCAACGCCGCCGGCACCGCGGTCCTGCTGGTGGAGCAGAACGCCACGATGGCGCTCGGCGTCGCCGCCACGGCGTACGTGCTGGACGTCGGCGAGGTGTCGCTGTCCGGCCCGGCCGCGGAGCTCGCCGCCACCGACGACGTGCAGCGGCTCTACCTCGGCGACGGCTCCACCACGGCCGTCGCGGTGCCGACCGGCGCGACCCTCTCGCGGTGGCAGGGGTGACCGCCACCGCCACGACCCCCGTGACCGCCGCGGACGTCCCGCCGCTGGTGCTGCGGGACGTCACCGTCGCGTTCGCCGGCCTCACCGCCCTCGACGCCGTCTCGTTCACCGTCGAGCCGGGCACGGTGCACGCCCTCATCGGCCCGAACGGCGCCGGCAAGTCGACGGCGTTCAACGTGGTGTCCGGGATCTACCGGTGCGGCGCGGGCAGCGTGCGCTTCGGGGACCACGACCTCACCAGCCTGCGGCCGCACCGGATCGCCCGGCTCGGGGTGGCCCGCGCCTTCCAGAACATCGCGCTGTCCAAGGGCCAGACGGTGGTCGAGAACCTCATGCTCGGCCGGCACGGGCTGACGCGCGCCGGCTTCGTCCGCTCCGGCCTGCGGCTGCCGTCCGCCACCCGCGAGGGCGTCCGGCACGGCGCGCGGGTGCGCGAGATCGCTGCGTTCGTCGGCCTCGGCGACAAGCTGGACCGCCCGGCCGGGCTGCTGTCGTACGGCGACCAGAAGCGGGTCGAGGTCGCCCGGGCGCTGGCCTGCGAGCCCCGACTGCTGCTGCTCGACGAGCCGGTGGCCGGCATGAACGCCGACGAGAAGGCCCGGATGGCGGGGCTCATCGCGCAGGTCCGCAAGGAGCTGGGCATCAGCATCCTGCTGGTCGAGCACGACATGGGCCTGGTGATGGGCATCAGCGACCGGGTCACCGTGCTCGACTTCGGCAGGTGCATCGCGGAGGGCACGCCGGCCGAGGTGCAGACCGACCCCGAGGTGGTCAAGGCCTACCTCGGGACGGGGGAGGAGCCGTGACCGACTTCCTGAACTACCTCGTCAACGGCATCAGCCTGGGTGGGACCTACGCCCTCATCGCGCTCGGCTTCGTGGTGGTCTTCAAGGCCACCGAGGTCGTCAACTTCGCGCACGGCAGCCTGCTGGTGCTCGGCGGCTACGTCATCGCGCGGCTGGCCGGGGACGTGCCGTTCGTGGTCGCGGTGCTGCTCGGCTGCCTGGTGGCCGCGGTCGGCGCGGTGCTGGTGGAGCGGCTGTACAGCTGGCGGCTGCGCGACAGCAACGTCAACGCCCTGGCGATCCTCACCATCGGCATCGACATCCTGCTCATCACCGAGCTGACCCGGCGCTTCGGCCCCGACATCCTGCCGACCGGCGATCCGTGGGGGAACGCCGTCGTCGACCTCGGCATCGCCAAGATCGCGCAGGCCCGGCTGGTCGGGATCGGCGTCACCGCGGTGCTGCTGGTGGCCTTCTTCGTGGCCTTCAAGTACTCCTCCTGGGGTATCGCGATGCGGGCCGGCGCCGAGGACGGTGAGGCCGCCGCCCTGATGGGGGTGCGCCGCGGCCGGGTCACGATGACGGCCTGGGCGGTGGCCGGGGTGCTGGCCGCGGTGGCGGCGGTCTTCCTGTGCGCCTTCCCGACGCCGGGCATCGACGCCAGCGTCCGGCAGACCGCGCTGCGGGCCTTCCCGGCGGCCATCCTGGGCGGCCTCGACAGCACCGCCGGCGCCGTCGTCGGCGGCCTCGCCATCGGGATCGCGGAGGCGATGACCGGCGGCTACGGCGTCCGGCTCGCCGGCGGGAACCTCAACGACGTCGTGCCGTACCTGGTGATGCTCGTGGTGCTGCTGGTCCGCCCGTCCGGCCTGCTCGGCACCAGGGAGCTGACGCGTGTCTGAGACCGCGACGCTGCCCGCGACCGCCGTCCCGGCGCAGGCGCAGCGCCGCCGGCGGGTCCGGCCGTCGGCGCTGGCCCGGATCGGCCTGATCGCCCTGCTCGCGGTGCTGCCGCTGTACATCGACGTCGGGCTGCTCACCATCGGGCTGTTCGCGATGGCCGCCGTGGTGGCCGCGATCGGGCTGACGATCCTGGTCGGGGCAGCCGGCCAGCTGTCGCTGGCGCACGCCTTCTTCCTCGCCGTCGGGGCCTACGGGTACGCCTACTTCGCCGGGTCGGCCGGGGTCGCGGGCGCGTCGAGCGCCACCGGGCTGGGCCTGGACCCGCTGCTGGCCGCGGTGCTGGCGGTGCTGGTCGCGGGCTTCGTCGGGCTGCTGTTCAGCCCGATCGCGTCCCGCCTGCGGGGCATCTACCTGGGCGTCGCGTCGCTGTCGCTGGTGTTCATCGGCGAGTTCCTCTACGAGAACGTCCGCAGCGTCACCGGCGGCTTCAACGGCCGGGCCGCGCCGCCGTTCTCGCTGTTCGGCTGGGAGTTCACCGACGCCAACACCCTCGTGGTGGCGGGCGTGCCGTTCGGCCGCTTCGAGAAGCTCTGGGAGCTGTTCCTGATCGTGCTGGTGCTGTCGTACCTGTTCGCCAACAACGTGCTGCGCGGCCGGATGGGCCGGGCGATGCAGACCATGCGGGACAGCGAGGTGGCCGCCGCCGTGATGGGCGTCGACGTCCGTCGTACCAAGGCGGGGGTCTTCGTGCTCTCCAGCATGTACGCCGGTCTGGGGGGCGTGATGGTGGCGCTGGCCTTCGGCCGGCTGACGCCGAGCTACTTCAGCCTGGCGCTGTCGATCGGCTTCCTGGCCGCCATCGTCGTCGGCGGGCTCGGCTCCGTCGGCGGGGCCGCGGTAGGTGCCTTCTTCGTCACCGCCGGCCCGCTGCTCATCACCCGCTACAGCTCCTCGCTGCCGTTCATCTCCGCGAGCGGCAGCGGCGGCTACGACGGCGGCAAGGCCGCGGCGCTGCTCTACGGCCTGGCGGTCGTGCTCGTCGTGCTGTTCGAGCCGGGTGGCCTGGCTGGCCTCGGCCAGCGGCTGACCGGCCGGCGCACCGCCCGCGTCCTCGCCCCAGCACCTCTCACCGGTTCGTCCAAACCTGAGGAGTCGTCATGACACGTACTCGGTCCGGAGCCCTCGTCCTGGTCGCGCTCGCCCTGGTGGCGAGCGGCTGCTCGACGAAGTCCGGCGGCGGCAAGGCCACGAGCTCGGGGGGCGTCAAGACCGGACCGGGGGTGACGGCCTCGAAGATCCGGCTGGGGGTGCTCACCGACACCTCCGGCGTCTTCGCCTCGCTGGGTGCGACCGTCACCCAGGGCAACCAGCTCGGTGTCGACGACATCAACGCCGCCGGCGGCATCTGCGGCCGGCAGCTCGAGCTCGCGATCCAGGACCACGGCTACGACGTGCAGAAGGCCGTCTCGCTGTACGCCCAGGAGGCGCCGAACGTCGCCGGCATGCTGCAGCTGCTCGGCTCGCCCATGACCACTGCACTGCTCGACACCCTCAAGACCGACCACATGCTCTCGGCGACGGCGACGTGGGCGTCGACGCTCCTGAAGAGCAACGACATCATGATCTCCGGGGCCACCTACGACGTGGAGCAGATCAACGGCCTCTCGTACCTGATGGACCAGGGCAAGATCAAGAAGGGCGACAAGGTCGGCCACATCTACATCGAGGGCGAGTACGGCGCGAACGCCCTGGCCGGCTCCAGGTTCGCCGCCCAGAAGCTCGGCTTCACCATCACGCCGGTGCAGATCAAGGCCACCGAGACCGACCTCACCAGCGCCGTCGGCCAGCTGAAGTCGGCCGGTGTGAAGGCGATCGCGCTCACCACCACCCCCAAGCAGACCGCCTCCGCGGTCGGCGTGGCCGCGGTCGGCCGGTTCGCGGTGCCGTTCCTCGGTAACAACCCGACCTACAGCCCGCTGCTGCTCGGCACCGCGGTCGGGCCGGCGCTGGAGGCCAACCTCTACATCTCCGGCTCGTCGATCCCGCTGTCGGCGGACAACCCGGAGGCGCAGAAGGTGCTGGCGGCGTTCAAGAAGAAGTACCCGGGCAAGGCGAGCAACGCCGGCGTGACCTACGGCTACGGCGTGGCGCAGATCTACTCGCACGTCCTCAAGGCCGCCTGCGACAACAAGGACCTGTCGCGGCAGGGCCTCGAGGCGGCCTTCCGCACCCTCACCAACGTCGACACCAAGGGCATCATCGCGCCGCTCGACTACAGCAAGCCCGGCCAGATCCCGGCCCGGCAGACCTACATCGTGCGGCCCAGCAAGGCGACCCTCGCCATCGACGGCCTGAAGATCGACAAGCAGCTGTTCGAGGCGCCGATCGCGAAGGACTACACGCCGCCGACCGGCTGATCGCCCTGGCCGAACCTAGACTCCGGGGGTGCCCCGCGCCCTTTCGGCCTCCGCCTCAGCCGGCCTGTCGGTCCGCCCCGGCGGGGAGGTCGGCCCCACGCCGTACGCCGTCTCGGTGCTGGACCTGGTGGCGCGGATCCCGCGCGGCCGGGTCATGACCTACGGCGACGTGGCCGACTACCTGGGCAGCGGCTCGCCGCGCACCGTCGGGATGGTGATGGCCAAGCACGGCCACGAGGTGCCCTGGCAGCGCGTGGTGCAGGCCAGCGGGCGGCCGGCCGAGCCGCTGCTGACCGAGGCGCTGGCGCTGCTGCGCGCCGAGGGCTGCCCGGTGCGGGGCGAGCAGGTCGTGCTCGCCGAGTGCCGCTGGGACGGCTCTTGAACCGTCGTACCTGCGTGGTTGAGTAGCGCCCGATGACGACCGCTTCGCCGTACCGGCTGGTGCGCACGCCGCCGGTGACGGCCTCCCGCCTGGTGCCCGACGCGGCCCAGCAGGCCGTCCTGGACCACCCCGGCGGGCCGCTGCTGGTGCTGGCCGGTCCGGGCACCGGCAAGACCACGACGCTCGTCGAGGCGGTGGCCCGCCGCGTCGAGGGCGGGCTCACCCCCGACCAGGTGCTGGTCCTGACCTTCAGCCGCAAGGCGGCGGGGGAGCTGCGTGAGCGGATCACCGCCCGGCTCGGCACCCCGGTCGCGGCGCCGTCGGCCTGGACGTTCCACGCGTTCTGCTACGCCCTGGTGCGCGAGCAGCAGCCCGCCGGCCTGTACGCCGAGCCGCTGCGGCTGCTGTCCGGCCCGGAGCAGGACGTGGCGCTGCGCGACCTGCTGCGCGGCTCGCTGGAGCTCGGCCGGGCCTGGCCGCCGACGCTGCGCGCGGCACTGACCACCCGCGGACTGGCCGAGGAGGTCCGGGCGCTGCTCAGCCGGGCCCGCGAGGTGGGCCTGGACCCCGACCAGCTCGGCAGCCTGGCGGCCCGGGAGGGCCGGGAGGACTGGGCGGCGCTGGCCGGCTTCTTCGGCGAGTACCTCGACGTGCTCGACGCCCAGGGCGCGCTGGACTACGCCGAGCTGGTGCACCGGGCGGTGCTGCTGGCCGAGCGGCCGGACGTCGCCGACCAGCTACGCTCGCGGTACCGGGCGGTGTTCGTCGATGAGTACCAGGACACCGACCCGGCGCAGGAGCGGCTGCTGCAGGCCCTCGCCGGCGGCGGCCGGGACCTGGTCGCGGTCGGCGACCCCGACCAGGCGATCTACGCCTTCCGGGGCGCCGAGGTGTCGGGGCTGCTGGAGTTCCCGGACCGGTTCCGCACCCGCACCGGCGGCCCCGCCCCGGTCCTGGCGCTCACCACCTGCCGGCGCTCCGGTGCGCAGCTGCTCCAGGTGTCCCGCCGGATCGCGGCCCGCATCCCGGCCCCCGGCCTGGCGGTCGACAAGCTGCGCCCGCACCGCGAGCTGCAGGCCGGCCGCGGCACCCAGCCCGGGATGGTGGAGGTGCACACCCACCCGTCGGTGGGCGCCGAGGCCGACGCCGTCGCCGACCTGCTGCGGCGCGAGCACCTCGAGCGCGGCACGCCGAGGTCGCGGATGGCGGTGCT
>JAOPVD010000273.1 GCA_025966295.1 Frankiales bacterium
GCACCGACGTCATGGCTCGCTCTCTCTCGCCCCGGGTCAGAGGGCGGGCAGGTGCCAGAGCTCGTCTGGCCGGGGGGATGCGGCCCGTTGACGACGGGGCCGCGGCGGGCCGGGATCGGCCGTTGCACACAGGTTGCGGGGATGTGACCCGGCGCACCATGGCTCGATATGACTAGGACCCGCCGCGGACAGGCGAGTTGTCCCGATGCACCCACTATGTCCGGCAAGTCGTACCGACTCGGGGGACCAGGCACCGGCTTCAGTGACCGGCAGCGTCCCAGGTGCGGCCGACGCCGACGCTGACGTCCAGCGGCACCGACAGCGGGTAGGCCTCGCCCATCTGCTTGCGCACCAGGGCCTCGAGCTCGTCCCGCTCCCCCGGTGCCACCTCGAGTACCAGCTCGTCGTGGACCTGCAGCAGCAGCCGGCTCTTGAGGCCCTTGTCGCGCAGCGACCGCGCGACCCCGAGCATCGCGATCTTGATGATGTCGGCGGCGCTGCCCTGGATGGGGGCGTTGAGCGCCATCCGCTCGGCCATCTGCCGGCGCTGGCCGTTGTCGCTGGTGAGGTCCGGCAGGTACCGCCGGCGGTCCAGGATGGTGGAGGTGTAGCCGTCCTTGCGGGCCTGGTCGACGACGTCGCGCAGGTAGTCCCGGACCCCGCCGAACCGCTCGAAGTACGCGGTCATCTGCTCCTTGGCCTCGTCGGTGGTGATCCGCAGCTGCGACGCCAGCCCGAACGCCGACAGCCCGTAGGCCAGGCCGTAGGACATCGCCTTCACCCGCCGCCGCAGCTCAGGGTCGACCTGCTCCACCGGCACGCCGAAGGCCCGCGACGCCACGAAGGTGTGCAGGTCCTCCCCGGTCGTGAACGCCTCGATGAGGCCGGCGTCCTGTGACAGGTGCGCCATGATCCGCATCTCGATCTGGCTGTAGTCGGCGGTCATCAGCGCCTCGTAGCCGGGCCCGGCGACGAAGCCCTCCCGGATCTCGCGGCCCTGCGGCGTGCGGATCGGGACGTTCTGCAGGTTGGGGTTGTCGGAGCTCAGCCGGCCGGTGGCGGCCACCATCTGCTTGAACGTGGTGTGGATGCGGCCGTCGGCGGCGACGGTCGGGAGCAGCTGCTTGTCGACCACCATGAGCAGCCGGGTGATCTCGCGGTGCTGCAGCAGCGCCTCGACGACCGGGTGGGTGCCGAGCAGGTTCTGCAGCGCGTCCGCGTCGGTGGTGTAGCCGGTCTTGATCTTCTTGGTCTTCGGCAGGCCCAGCTCGTCGAACAGCAGCGCCTGCAGCTGCTTGGGCGAGCCCAGGTGGAACTCGTGGCCCACCGTGGCGTAGGCCTCTTCGGCCGCCAGCTTCACCTGGTCGCGCAGCCGGCCCTCGAGGGCCTGCAGCTGCACCACGTCGGCGGCGATGCCGGTGCGCTCGCAGTCGGCCAGCACCTGCACCAGCGGCAGCTCGACGTCCCGCAACAGCTTGGTGCCGCCGCGCCGCTCCAGGTCGGCGTCGAGCGCGACGGCCAGGTCGACGACGGCCCGGGCCCGCAGCGCCGCGTCGGCCGCGGCGCTGTCGTCCTCACCGCCGTCGAAGGACAGCTGCCCCTCGGCGGCGGCCTCGGCGCGCAGCTCACGCCGCAGGTAGCGCAGCGACAGGTCGGCGAGGTCGAACACGCCCTGGCCGGGCAGCGCCAGGTAGGCCGCGAGCGCGGTGTCGGAGGTGAGGCCCGCGACCGACCAGCCGCGCGCCTCCAGCGCCAGCAGCGGCCCCTTGCTGTCGTGCAGCGCCTTTTCGCGGCTGGGATCGGCCAGCCAGCCGGCCAGGGCCCGGTCGTCCTCCGGGGTGAGCTCGGTGAGGTCGACGTACGCGGCGTCGTCCGCCCGGGTCTCACCCTCCGGCGGGGACTGGGCGGCGAACGCGAGGCCGGTCGCGTCGCCGGTGCCGCGTCCCCAGCTGCCCTTGACGTGCAGGCCGGTGCGGACGCCCCGCGGCAGCCCGTCGAGGAAGGCGCTCAGCTCGCCCGGCTGCAGGACACGGGCCTCGACCTCGAAGCCCTGCTCAGCCTCCGGCTCGACCGCCGACAAGGTGGCGTAGAGCCGCTCCCGCAGCACCCGGAACTGCAGCGCGTCGAAGACCTTGTGGACCTCGTCGCGGTCCCACTGCCCGAGCCGGAGCTCCGACGGGTGCGCCTCCAGCGGCACGTCGCGGACCAGCTCGGTGAGCTGCCGGTTGCGGACGACGCTCGCGATGCCGGCCCGCAGGTTGTCGCCAACCTTGCCCTTCACCTCGTCCACGTGGTCGACCAGGTGCGCGACGTCGCCGTACTGCTGGATGAGCTTGGTGGCGGTCTTCTCGCCGACGCCGGGGATGCCGGGCAGGTTGTCCGACGGGTCGCCGCGCAGCGCCGCGAACTCCGGGTACTGAGCGGGCGTGAGCCCGTACTTCTCCTCGACCGCGGCGGGCGTCATCCGCCGCATGTCGCTGACGCCGCGGGAGTTGTAGAGCACCGTGATCCGCTCGTCGACGAGCTGGAAGGCGTCCCGGTCACCGGTGACGATGAGCACGTCCATGCCGTCGGCGGCGGCCTGGGTCGCGAGCGTGGCGATGACGTCGTCGGCCTCGAAGCCCTCGGCGCAGACGATCGGGATGCGGAGGGCGTCGAGCACCTCGCGCACCAGCGAGACCTGGCCCTTGAAGTCGGCGGGCGACTCGGACCGGGTCGCCTTGTAGTCCGCGTAGGCCTCGTGCCGGAAGTTGCGCTTGGAGACGTCGAAGGTCACGGCGACGTGCGTCGGGGCCTCATCGC
>JAOPVD010000274.1 GCA_025966295.1 Frankiales bacterium
AGGAGAACACCTGCTCGTAGTGCTGGTAAGCCAGCCGGGCGTTGGCGATCGCGGCGCGGCCGCGCAGTTCGGCGGCCTCGCTGGTTCCGATCTTGTCCAGCCGGGCGTCGATCTCGGTATCGACCCGGGATACGAAGAAGGAGGCGACCGACCCGATCGACGACAGGTCGTGGCCGGCCCGCTGGGCGCGTTCCATTCCGTCGAGGAAGGCGTCCATGACCTCGTCGTAGCGCTGCAGGGAAAAGATCAGCGTGACATTGATGCTGATCCCTTCGGCCAGGCACCCGGCGATCGCGGCCAGACCCTGCTGGGCCGCCGGGATCTTGATGAACAGGTTGGGCCGGTCGACCAGCCACCAGAGCGCCTTGGCCTCGGCGATGGTGCGGGGGGTGTCGGCGCTGATCCGCGGGTCGACCTCGATGGAGACCCGGCCGTCCGCGGTGTCGGTGGCCTGGTAGACGGGCTGCAGGACATCGCAGGCCCACCGCACGTCGTAGGTGGTGAGGGCCCGGACGGCCTCGCCGACGTCGGTCCCACGCAGGGCCAGCTCGCGCACCTGCTCGTCGTAGGTGGCGCTGTCGGACAGCGCCTTCTGGAAGATCGACGGGTTGGTGGTCACGCCGACGACGTGCTTGTGCGCGATGAGGTCGGCCAGGTTGCCCGACCGCAGCCGCTCGCGGGAGAGGTCGTCCAGCCAGACCGCCACACCCGCAGCGGAGAGTTCGGCGAGTGGGTCGGTCATGGTCGTGCTCCTTCGTCGTTGCTAGTTACCTGTCGTCGATCCCTTGGTGAGACCGAGCTTGGAGAGCGATGCGTGTGCTGCAGCCACTGCCCGGTCTGCGGTCAGTCCGAACTGCTCGTACAGCACCGCGTAGGGCGCGGACGCGCCGAAGTGCTCCAGCGACAGCGGCACGCCGTGGTCGCCGAGCAGCTCCCACCAGCACTGCGAGATGCCGGCCTCGATCGAGACCCGGGCCTTCACGTCCGGCGGGATCACGGTGTGGCGGTAGGCGGTGTCCTGCTCCTTGAACCACTCGAGGCACGGCACCGAGACCACCCGGGTCGGCGTGCCCTGCGCCTCGAGCAGGTCGCGGGCGGCCAGGGCGATCTGCACCTCGGAGCCAGTCGCCAGGAACAGCACCTTGGGCTGGCCGTCGGAGGCGTCGGCCAGGACGTAGGCGCCCTTCGCGACGCCCTCGGCGCTGGCCAGCACCGAGCGGTCCAGGACCGGCACGTTCTGCCGGGTGAGGGCCAGCGCGGCCGGCCGGTCGGTGTGCTCGAGGATGGTCCGCCAGGCCACCACGGTCTCGTTGGCGTCGGCGGGCCGGACCACGTCGAGGCCGGGGATGGCGCGCAGCGCCGACAGGTGCTCGACCGGCTGGTGGGTCGGGCCGTCCTCGCCGAGGCCGATGGAGTCGTGCGTCCAGACGTAGGTCACCGGCAGCTTCATCAGGGCCGCGAGCCGGACCGCCGGGCGCATGTAGTCGCTGAACACCAAGAAGGTGCCGCCGTAGACCCGGGTCGGGCCGTGCAGCGCGATGCCGTTCATGATCGAGCCCATCGCGTGCTCGCGGATGCCGAAGTGCAGCACCCGGCCGTACGGGCCGCCCTGCCACTCCTTGGTCTGGCGGTCCGGCGGCACGAACGACGGCTGGCCCTTGGGGGAGGTGTTGTTGCTCTCGGCCAGGTCGGCCGAGCCGCCCCACAGCTCGGGCAGCATCGGCGCGAGCGCGCTGAGGACCTCCCCGGAGGCCTTGCGGGTGGCGACGCCCTTCGGGTCCGGCGGGTAGGTCGGCAGCGCGTCGGCCCAGCCGTCGGGCAGGTGCCGGGCCAGCAGCCGGTCGAGCAGGGACTTGCCCTCCGGGTTGGCCGCTGCCCAGGCGTCGAACGCCTGCTGCCACTGGGCGCGCAGCTCGCGGCCGCGCCGGACCACGTCACGGGCGTGGTGCAGCACGTCGTCGGGCAGCTGGAAGCTCTGCTTCGGGTCCAGCCCCAGGATCTCCTTGGTGGCCGCGACCTCGGCGGCGCCGAGGGCCGCGCCGTGCGCCTTGCCGGTGTTCTGCAGGTTGGGGGCGGGCCAGCCGATGATGGTCCGGAGGGCGATGAAGGACGGCCGGCCGGTCTCGGCCTTGGCCTTCTCGAAGGCGGCGTTGAGGGCCTCGACGTCCTCGACGTAGGAGCCGTCCGCGGTGACCCAGTCGACCCGCTGGACGTGCCAGCCGTAGGCCTCGTAGCGCAGGCAGACGTCCTCGGTGAACGCGACCTGGGTGTCGTCCTCGATCGAGATGTGGTTGTCGTCCCACACCACGACGAGGTTGCCGAGCTCCTGGGTGCCGGCCAGGCTGGAGGCCTCCGAGGAGACGCCCTCCTGCAGGTCGCCGTCGGAGGCGATGCACCAGATGGTGTGGTCGAACGGCGACTCGCCGGCCGGCGTCTCCGGGTCGAACAGGCCGCGCTCGCGGCGGGTCGCCATCGCCATGCCGACCGCGTTGCCGATGCCTTGGCCGAGCGGGCCGGTGGTGGTCTCGACGCCCGGGGTGTGGCCGTGCTCGGGGTGCGCGGGCGTGAGCGAGTCCCACTGCCGCAGGTGCGCGATGTCGTCGAGCGTCATGCCGTAGCCGGACAGCAGCAGCTGCAGGTACAGCGTCAGGCTGGAGTGGCCGGCGGACAGCACGAACCGGTCGCGGCCGAGCCAGGTCGGGTCGCTCGGGTCGTGCCGCAGGTGCCGCTGGAACAGCAGGTACGCCGCCGGCGCCAGGCTCATGGCGGTGCCGGGGTGGCCGGAGCCCGCCGCCTCCACCGCGTCCATGGCAAGGGCCCGGACCACGTCGACCGTTCGCTTGTCGAGGTCGGTCCACTCGAGTGTGCTCAACGCTGTTCCTTCCGTGCACCAGTGATCGCGTTGACCCTATCCCCGGCCCTGCCCGGTCGGTGCGGGACCAACCCCCGCCCCGCGGCAGGACGGCCCTGCAGCCTCCGGCTAGAGTTGCCGGTGTGACGACGCTGGCGGACAGTTCCCCCGCCGTCGCTCCGGATACCGCCCTCCCGTCGCTGACGGGCCTCGCGCGCGCCCGAGCGACGGTGGCGGCCTACGTCGCCCTGACCAAGCCCCGGATCATCGAGCTGCTGCTCGTCACCACGGTGCCGACCATGGTGCTGGCGGCCCGCGGCTGGCCGGGCTGGGGCCTGGTTGCCGTGACGCTCGTCGGCGGGACCCTGGCGGCCGGCAGCGCCAACGCGCTGAACTGCTGGTGGGACCGCGACATCGACGTGGTGATGCACCGCACCTCGGGCCGGCCGCTGGCCCGGCACACGGTCACCCCGACCGCCGCGCTGGTGTTCGGCCTGGTGCTCGGGGTCCTGGCCACCGTCGAGCTCGCGCTGACCACCAACCTGCTGTCGGCGCTGCTCGCCGACGCCGCGATCGCGTTCTACGTCTGCGTCTACACGATGCTGCTCAAGCGCCGCACCTCCCAGAACATCGTCTGGGGCGGGGCCGCAGGCTGCATGCCGGTGCTCATCGGCTGGTCGGCCGTCACCAACAGCCTGTCGTGGGCCGCGGTGGTGCTGTTCCTGGTCATCTTCTTCTGGACGCCGCCACACTTCTGGGCGCTGGCCATGAAGTTCAAGGACGACTACGCCCGTGCCGACGTCCCGATGCTGCCGGTCGTCGCGACGCCGCAGACCGTCGCCCGTCGGGTGGTGGCCTACTCCTGGGCGATGGTGGCCACCTCCGCGCTGCTCGCCCTCGACGCCACCGGCCCGGTCTACGCGGTCTCCGCGCTGGTGCTCGGCGCGGTGTTCCTGCGCGAGGCGCACAGCCTGGAGCGCCGGGTCCGGCGCGGCGCCCCCTTCAACCCGATGCGGCTGTTCCACTGGTCGATCACCTACCTGGCGCTGCTGTTCCTCGCCGTCGCGGTCGACCAGCTGCTCTGATCGGCTCCTGGTGAGCAAGGATGCCGGCGTGACCCGCATCGCCCTCGCCACCTGCGCCGCCTTCCCGGACCTCGACGAGGACGGGCCCGAGCTGCTCGCCGCCCTCGCCGCCGAGGGGCTGGAGGTCGACGTCCGCGCCTGGGACTCCGACACCGACTGGACGGCGTACGCGCTGGTGGTGATCCGGACCACCTGGGACTACTGGACCCGGTACGACGAGTTCCTGGCGTGGACGCGCCGGGTGCCGCAGCTGGTCAACAGCCCCGACGTGATCGCCTGGAACACCGACAAGACCTACCTGCGCCGGCTGGCCGACGCCGGCATCCCGGTCGTCCCCACCACCTGGCTGCAGCCGGGCGACAGCTTCGCGCCGCCGGACCACGCCTTCGTGGTCAAGCCCACCGTCAGCGCCGGGGCCCGCGACACGGCGGCCTACCCGGCGGGCGACGAGGCCGCGGTCGCGCACGTGCAGGCGCTGCTCGCCGCCGGCCGAGCGGTGATGGTGCAGCCCTACCTCGACGGCGTGGAGGTGGAGGGCGAGACCGCGGTCCTGGTCTTCGACGGGCAGGTGTCGCACGCGGCCCGCAAGGGCGCCATCCTGCGCCTCGGCACCGGCGTCGACAACGCCTTCGACGGCTACGCCATCACGCCCCGGGACCCCTCGCCGGAGGAGCGCGAGCTGGCGCTGCGGGTGCTGGAGGAGGTGCGGTCGTGGGGCGACGACCTGCTCTACGCCCGGGTCGACCTGCTGCCCGGGCCGGTGCTCATCGAGCTGGAGGTGACGGAGCCGTCGCTGTTCCTGCGGCACGCTCCGGGAGCGGCACAGCGGTACGCCGCTGCGGTGCGTCGGCGCGTGTCGACACCCGCAGCCACGCAGCTGTCGTGAAGACCAGCGTGGCGCCGGCCACGTGCATCCCGACCAGCAGCGGCGGCACCGACGTGAAGTACTGCCAGTAGCCGATGCTGCCCTGTGCCAGCAGCAGGCCGGCCAGGACCAGCGTCCAGCGCCGGAACGGGGTGCGCCAGGCCAGCAGCACCGCCGCCAGCGTCAGGCCGACGAGCACGAAGACGGCGTCGGCGTGCAGCTGGGTGACCGAGCGGGGGTCGAACGGCAGCCGGTGCACCTTCGGGTCGCCGGCGTGCGGCCCGGTGCCGGTGACCAGCGTGCCGAGCACCAGGGCGGTGGCCGCGGACAGCACGAGGGCCCCGCTCAGCAGGTGCAGGTGCGGTGGCACCGGCCGCGGCGCGGGCCGCTCGGTGTCGAGCACCCGGCGCAGCAGCGCGGCGGCGCCGTAGATGAGGGGGAAGCTGGCCAGGAAGTGCAGGATCAGCACGTACGGGTTGAGGCCGGACAGCACCAGCAGGCCGCCGATGACGGCCTGCAGCGGCACCACGGTGGCCTGCAGCAGCGCCAGCCGGGTCCAGCTCCGCGGGTGCGGCACCCGGCGTACGGCGAGCACGAGGGCGACGCCGACGACCTGCATCAGGACGGCGAGCAGCCGGTTGCCGAACTCGATGTAGCCGTGCACGCCGAGGGCCGCGGTGTTCGCCAGCGAGTCGTTGGTGCAGCGCGGCCAGGTCGGGCAGCCCAGGCCGGAGCCGGTCACCCGCACGGCGCCGCCGGTGACGACGAGCAGCATCTGCAGGGCGAGAGCGGTGACGGCGAGCCGGCGTACCAGGGTCATGCGGCGGCCCTCGCGGTGGCGCGCTCGACCAGGGCGAGCAGGGCGGCGTTGACCAGCTCGGGACGGGTCACGTTGACGCTGTGGCCGCAGCCGGGGACCTCGACCAGCTCGTCCCCGAGGACCGCGGCCATCGCCCGGCTGTGCGTCACCGGAGTGAGCCGGTCGGTGGTGCCGCACAGCACCGTGGTCGGGATGCGGGCCAGCACCGGCAGCGCCGCCGTCTCGTCGTGGGCCAGGAAGGTCGGGTAGAACGCGGCGCTGGTCGTGAACGGGGTCGCCTCGAGCATCGCCTGCACCTCCCGCACCAGCGCCACGTCGTCGGCGTCGTCCCGGCCGAACAGGTAGTGCCGGACCCAGCGGTAGCCCAGCCGGGTGCCGGGCTTGCGGACCCGGGTCACCAGCGGCGAGAGCACCCGGATGAGCCCCAGGTAGAAGGTCAGCAGCCGCAGCCGGGTCAGCAGTTTCACGGTGGCGCCCAGCGGGCCGGTGCTGACCAGCTCGCCGGCGCTGGTCGCGAGCAGGAACGCACCGACGACCCGGCCGCCGAGCTCCTCGGGGAACTGCCGGGCCCAGGACAGCAGCGTC
The DNA here is from genome assembly GCA_025966295.1 of Frankiales bacterium. Lineage (GTDB taxonomy): Bacteria > Actinomycetota > Actinomycetes > Mycobacteriales > SCTD01 > RYN-111. Next base: position 6,207 of record JAOPVD010000274.1, read on the forward strand.
ATGCCGCCCATCGAGTGGCCGACGAGCACCACCGGCCCGGTCGGGCAGGTCGCCGCCAGGACGGCCTGCAGGTCGCGGCCGAGCTGGTCGATGGTGGCGTGCTCGTAGTGCGTGGTGTCCGACCGGCCGTGGCCGCGCTGGTCGTAGAAGACCAGGCGGACCCGGTCCTTCAGCGCCTCGCGCTGCAGCGCGAACTCGCCGAGCTGGGCGGTGAAGCCGTGGCTGAACAGCACCGTGACCGGCGCGTCGGCGACGCCGTCCTCCTCGACGTGCAGCCGGACGCCGTCCGGGGCGCGCACTACTCCCACCGGAACGCCTTGGCCGCGGCGACCAGGGCGACGACCGCCCAGGCGGCGAGCGTCAGCAGGTCGCGGGTGACGAGCTCGCCGTGCTGCAGCAGCTGCCGCAGACCGTCGGACAGCGCCGCGGTGGGCAGGAAGCGCAGCACCTGCTCGGCGCCGCCGAACTGGCTGAGCGGGAAGACCACGCCGCCCAGCAGCAGCAGCACGAACCACACCAGGTTGGCGGCGGCCAGCGTGGTGAGGCCGCGCAGCGTCCCGCCGAGCAGCAGCCCGAGGCCGCTGAACGCTGCCGTGCCGAGGACGATGAGCAGCAGCAGGCGAAGGACGTCGCCGTGCGGCTCCCAGCCCAGGGCCAGCCCGACGCCGGCCAGCAGAACGACCTGCAGCAGCTCGACGACCAGCACGCCGAGGGTCTTGGCAGCGAGCAGCACCCAGCGGGGCAGGGGAGTGGCGCCCAGCCGCTTCAGGACGCCGTACTGGCGCTCGAAGCCGGTCGCGATGGCCTGGCCGGTGAAGGCGCTGGACATCACGGCCAGCGCCAGCACGCCCGGCACGAAGACGTCGACGCGGCGGCCGCTGACCGCCACGAACGGCACCAGGGTGAGGACGACCAGCAGCCCGAGCGGGATGATCAGGGTGAGCAGCACCTGCTCGCCGTTGCGCAGGGTCAGGGTCAGCTCTGCCCTGGTCTGGGCGAGCAGCATCTGCCGGGTGCTGGCCGCCGCCGGTCGGGGCGCCAGCGCGCCCGGTGCCCAGCTCATGCCCGCAGCTCCGTCCCTGTGAGCTCGAGGAAGACGTCCTCGAGCGAGCGGCCGGCCCGCAGGTCGGTGACCATCACGCCCTCGGTGGCGCACCAGGCGGTGACCGCCGCCAGCAGCTGCGGCGCGGGGCCGCCCTCGACCAGGTAGGAGCCGGACGGCGCCTCGGTGACGATGCCGCCGGGCACCTCGACCGCCAGGCCGGCCGGGCCGCGGAACCGGATCTGGCCGGTGCCGGCGGTGAGGTCGGCGACCGAGCCCTCCGCCACCAGCCGGCCGTGGTCGATGACCACCACGTCGTCGGCGAGCTGCTCGGCCTCGTCCATCAGGTGGGTGGTGAGCAGCACCGTGACGCCGTCGCGGCGCAGCGCCTCGATGAGTTCCCAGGTGGCGCGCCGGGCCTGCGGGTCCAGGCCGGCGGTCGGCTCGTCGAGGAACACCAGCTCGGGGCGGCCGACGACCGCCATCGCCAGCGAGAGCCGCTGCTGCTGGCCGCCGGACAGCCGCCGCCAGCTGGTGCCGGCCACCTCGGTCAGGCCGAGCCGGTCCAGCAGGTCGTGCGGGTCGAGCGGGGCGCGGTGGTAGGAGGCGACCAGGCGCAGCAGCTCGCCGGCCCGCAGCCCCGGGTAGCCGCCACCGCTCTGCGGCATCACGCCGATCTTGGGCTTCAGCGCCGCGTCGCCCGGGTCGTGCCCCAGCACGCGTACGACGCCCCCGTCGGCCCGCCGGAAGCCCTCGGCGACCTCGACGGTCGTCGTCTTGCCGGCCCCGTTGGGACCGAGCAGGGCACAGACGGTGCCGCGGCGGACCTGGAAGGACAGGCCGTCGACGGCCGTCCTGTCGCCGTACCGCTTGAGGAGGTCGACGACCTGCAGCGCGGTGTCGGTCACGAAACAATCCTATTCGGCCCGAGCGGCTGGGCCCGCCGCGGAGGCCGCTTAGGGCACCCTTCGTGGTCGCCGTCACGGGCGCCCGGTTCGACCTCGGGCAGCAATTACGACACACTGTTGTTGTGAAAAGCATGGCCCCTGCTGAGACGGCGCAGACGGGAACCCGCGAGCGGGTCCTCGGGCTGCTGCTTGAGCTCGGGTCGGCGACCGCGGCGACGCTGTCCGAGCGGCTCGACGTGACCCCGGCCGGCATCCGCCGGCACCTGGACGCGCTGCTCAGCGAGGGCGTCGTCACCACCCGCGAACCGCGCCGCCGGGCCGTCACCCGCGGCCGCCCGGCGCGGCTGTACGCGCTGACCGACGCCGGCCACGCCGCCGGGCCCAGCGCCTACGACGCACTGGCCGTGAGCGCGCTGCGCTTCATGGCGCCGGCGCAGGCGGAGGCGTTCGCGGACGCCCGCGGCCAGGAGCTCGAGCGGCGCTACGCCCACGTCACCGAGGCCGACGACAAGCCGGCCGCGCTGGCGGCGGCGCTCAGCGAGGACGGCTACGCCGCTAGCGTGAGCAACCAGGGGCTCGGTGTGCAGCTCTGCCAGCACCACTGCCCCGTCCAGCACGTCGCCGCGGAGTTCCCGCAGCTGTGCGACGCCGAGACCGCCGCCCTCGGCCGGCTGCTCGACGTGCACGTCCAGAGACTCGCGACCATCGCCCACGGCGACGGCGTGTGCACCACCTTCGTACCAACCGGAAAGGCCACGTCATGACGACGACGCAGGACCAGGCGCTCGAGGGCCTCGGCAACTACAAGTTCGGCTGGGCCGACTCTGACGTGGCCGGTTCCACCGCCAAGCGCGGGATCAACGACGAGGTGGTCCGCAACATCTCGGCCCTCAAGTCCGAGCCGCAGTGGATGCTCGACCTGCGCCTCAAGGGCCTGAAGCTGTTCCAGAAGAAGCCCATGCCGACCTGGGGCTCCGACCTGTCCGGCATCGACTTCGACAACATCAAGTACTTCGTGCGGTCGACCGAGAAGCAGGCCGCGTCCTGGGACGAGCTGCCGGCCGACATCAAGAACACCTACGACCGGCTCGGCATCCCGGAGGCGGAGAAGCAGCGCCTCATCGCCGGCGTCGCGGCGCAGTACGAGTCCGAGGTGGTCTACCACCAGATCCGCGAGGACCTCGAGCAGCAGGGCGTGCTGTTCCTCGACACCGACACCGCGCTGCGTGAGCACGAAGACCTGTTCCGCGAGTACTTCGGCACCGTCATCCCGGTCGGCGACAACAAGTTCGCCGCGCTCAACACCGCGGTGTGGTCCGGCGGCTCGTTCATCTACGTCCCGCCGGGCGTCAAGGTCGACATCCCGCTGCAGGCCTACTTCCGGATCAACACCGAGAACATGGGCCAGTTCGAGCGGACGCTCATCATCGCCGACGAGGGCTCGAGCGTGCACTACGTCGAGGGCTGCACCGCTCCGGTCTACAGCTCCGACAGCCTGCACTCGGCGGTCGTCGAGATCATCGTGAAGAAGGACGCCCACGTCCGCTACACGACGATCCAGAACTGGTCGAACAACGTCTACAACCTGGTGACCAAGCGGACCGCAGTGCACGAGGGCGGCCGGATGGAGTGGATCGACGGCAACATCGGCTCCAAGGTCACGATGAAGTACCCCGCCTGCTTCCTGCTCGGCGAGGGCGCGTCCGGCGAGACCCTGTCGATCGCGTTCGCGGGCGAGGGCCAGCACCAGG
>JAOPVD010000292.1 GCA_025966295.1 Frankiales bacterium
GGTCTGCGCCGGGTCGGGGTCGTGGCGGACGACCTCCCAGCCCCGCGGCGCGGTGAGGCGGTGCGCGTGCGCCTCGCACAGGTCGTAGGTGTGCTGCTCGGCGTGGGTCGCAAGCTGACCGACGACGTCGGTCGAGTCGGCGTAGACGTAGGTGAGCGTCGCAACGGCGGGCAGGGCGCACGCGGTGCGCGAGCAGCGCCGGACAGGACTCACGTCGTAGGACGCTAGTGCCCCGGGCAGCCCGGGACCATCAGGTAGGGGCGTGTCGCGTCCGGGGACACCCGGCCGTGACCTCACGGCACCGCCGGTGTGCCACGCTGGCCGGCGTGAGCGGACGGGGACGACGGGACCGGCGCGGCCGCGGGCTGCGGGGCCGGTTGGTCCCCCCGGCCGTGCTGGTGTCGGGGCGGCAGGTCTTCGTCCCGCTCTCGCGCACCCGGTCGGAGCGGTTCGACGACCTGGTGCGGGACGCGATCAGCGACCTGGAGCAGCGGTGGGCGACCGAGCTCGAGGGCGTCGAGTTCGCCGTCGAGGACGTGCCCCCGCCGGGCAGCGGCTGGGACGAGGGCGTGGTGGCCGACGAGACCGCCGGCGGGCCGGTCCCGCTCGGCCGGCTGCTGCCGTCGGTGCACGACGCGCCGCCGCGGGTGGTCGTCTACCGGCGGCCGCTGGAGGCGCGGGCCAGCGACCGCGGTGACCTCGGCGAGCTGGTGCACGAGGTGGTCGTCGACCAGGTCGCGCAGCTGCTCGGCCTGGACCCGGACGTGATCGACCCGCCGACCGGCTAGCGCCCGGCCTGCGGGTCCTCGACCACGTCGGGCCGGGTCACCAGCTGCGCCGGGCCCTGCAGCACCAGCAGGGTGGTGAGCGGCCCGTGGGCGCCGCGGGCCCGCAGGTACCGGGCCGCGTAGACCGGGCCGGAGCCGGGCTGCGGCCGCAGCTCGACCGCCAGCTGAGCCGTGGTGCCGGGCGGGTAGAACGTCGAGAGCCGCAGGGTGGCGGTCCTGCCCCCGGCGATCCGGACGGTCTTGGGCGCCGGCGGCGCGCCGCTCTGCCCGAGCACCCGGATCGGCGTGACGACGACGGTGGCACCGGACTCGGGCGCGCTGAGGATCAGGGTGCTCTCGGTCGGCCGGTCGATGACCACATCGGTCACCAGGGCCGGACCGGACAGCGGCAGCGCGCCGGCGGTGTAGGCGTAGTCGCGGACCGAGCCCTCCTGCAGGTCCTTGATGTAGGCGCCGGCGATGACCGGCGCGCCGACCGAGGTGACGGTGGCCGCCAACGCGGACGACTTCGCCTGGTCCTCCAGCCGCACCTCGACCGTCGTCTGCGCGGGCACCTCGACGGCGTCGAGGCCGGTCGGCACGAACTGCCCGTCGTTGGTCGTCACCTGCACCGCGACGGTCGTGTCGTCGCCGCTCGGGTTGGTGATGCGCAGCACCCGGGTGCCCGTACCGAGCGGGAAGCCGGGCACCACGACGCGGGTCGCGGGCGGCGCCGTCTGCGGCACCCAGTCGACGCCCTGGGGGTTGGTCGCGTCGCCGGTCGTGTGCCGGACGCCGGCGGCCACCCGGCCGCGGCGGGCCAGCACGTGCACGGCGAGCCACTCACGATCGGGAGCGAGGGTGTCCAGGTTGATGACCTGCCGGGTGTGCGGGCGCAAGGTGATCCCCTGCCCGGGCCGGTTGTCGACCGGTCCCTTCTGGGTGAAGACCGTCACGTCCACCGTCGAGGGCGTGTCGTCGACGTTGGCCAGGACGAGCAGGCTGGTGTGGCTCACCGCGGTCGAGCCGCCGGCGAACCACGCCTCCGGCTTCGGGGCCTCGCAGCGCAGCCCGGCGAGCCCGCGGTCGCGGCCGCTCTCGCCGCGCGTGACCTGCTCCACCTCGAGGCCGGCGGCCAGCACGCCCTCGGCGGTGACGACCAGGCCGTCCTTGTCGGTGGTGGTGCCGAGCCCGACGGCCACCTGGCCGGCCTCCGTGATGGGGACGGGCAGCGGCGAGCCCGGGGTCGTGACCCGGGACGAGGTGAGCGAACCGCCGCTGCCGGTGCGCCCGGCCGGCAGCGGGGCGGCACCGACGCTCACCCGGGTGGCCAGCCGGTCCTTGGTCTGGCGCAGGTCGGGGCAGACCGCAGACGACCCGACCACCTCGACCGGCTCGGCCTTGGCCCGGCCGGCGGACGGCCCGGCGTCGACCATCGACCCGACGACCGTGCCGGTGGCGAGGACCGCCACGACGCAAAGGGTCCCCAGGGGCGGACGCATCACGGGGCCGTCACCGCCAGGCGGCGGGGCTGCGGCTCCAGCACGTCGTCCTCCTCCTCGAGGTCCTCCTCCAGGCCGCGGCGGCGGCGGGCGCTCGGCACCGACAGCACCACCACCACCAGCAGCAGCAGGCCCTGGAGGGCCAGGTGGGCCTGGCGCGGGCCCTGCCGGTAGCTCACCGACAGGTGGCCGCCGGCGTCCGGCAGCTCGAAGGCCTGCGCCCACCCCCACGCCGTACGGCGCTTCAGGTCCTTGCCGTCGACGGTGGCCCGCCAGCGGCCGTCGGCGGCGTCGGCGAGCACCAGCAGCCGGCCCGTGCCGGCCGGGACGGTGGCCGATGCGGCCTCGGCGCCGGCCGC
>JAOPVD010000303.1 GCA_025966295.1 Frankiales bacterium
CCGGCCGGCCGGCCCGGCACCCCCGCGCCCAGCGTCCCGCAGCCGCGCACCGCGGCGGGCAAGCCGGCCAGCTCCAAGGCAACGGCTCCCGGCACCTACACCTACGACTCCACCGGCACGGTGACCTACGGCGTCGGCGGCAGCCCGCGGGACGCGTCCGGCGCGGCGACGCTCACCGTCTCGCCGGTCAAGGGCGGCCGGCAGCACTCGGCACTGCACAGCGACAGCACCGGCGACACCGAGCAGGACCTGCTCGTGCGGGACACCGGCACCTTCGCGGCCGGCATCACGCTGACGTCGCCGGTGTTCCAGAAGGTGTTCCGCCCCTCACCGGCGGCGCTGCTGGTCCCCGACCCGGCGAAGGCCGGCGCCGCCTGGACCTGGTCGGCCACCTCGACCGACGGGGCCACGACCGTCCGCGCGAGCAACAAGGTGCTGCGCACCGAGACGCTCCGGATCGGCGGCCAGCGGGTGCTGTGCGCGGTCCTGCAGACCCGCCTCGTGCTGACCGGCGACCTCGACTACCAGGCCGACGTGACGACCTGGTGGGCGCCGAGCCACCGGCTGCCGGTCAAGGACAAAACCGTCGGCAAGGGCAGCTTCAACGGCGTCCCGTTCAGCACCGACATCACCGGCGTGATGCGGTCGATCACGCCCTCATAGTGTCGGGGGCATGAAGGCAGTCACCCTCCCCTCGTACGGCGGACCCGAGGTCCTCACCCTGGCCGAGGTGCCCGACCCCGTGCCCGGTCCCGGCGAGGTGCTCGTCGACGTGGTCGCGACGGCCGTCAACCGGGCCGACGTCCTGCAGCGCCAGGGCTTCTACAACCCGCCGCCGGGCGCGCCGCCGTACCCCGGCCTGGAGTGCAGCGGCACCATCAGAGCGCTCGGCGAGGGCGTCGCCGGCTGGGCGGTCGGCGACCAGGTCTGCGCCCTGCTCGCCGGAGGCGGCTACGCCGAGAAGGTTGCCGTACCCGTGGGGCAACTGCTGCCGGTGCCGAACGGGCTGTCGTTGCTCGAGGCCGCGGCCCTGCCGGAGGTGACCTGCACGGTCTGGTCCAACGTCTTCCAGCTCGCCGCGCTCGCGCCCGGCGAGCGGCTGCTGGTGCACGGCGGTACGTCCGGCATCGGGACGATGGCCATCCAGCTCGGCGCCCGGCACGGCGCCACCGTCGTCGTCACCGTCGGCTCCCCGGAGAAGGCGGCGCGGGCGCTGGAGCTCGGCGCGTCCAAGGCGGTGCTCTACAAGGAGCAGGACTTCGTCGAAGCGGGGCCCTTCGACGTCATCCTCGACAACATGGGAGCGGCCTACCTCCCCCGCAACGTGCAGGCCCTCGCCACGAACGGCCGGCTGGTGGCCATCGGGATGCAGGGCGGCACAAAGGGCGAGCTCGACCTCGGGGCGCTGCTGACCAAGCGCGCGGCCGTGCACGCCACCTCGCTGCGCGCCCGGCCGCTGGCCGAGAAGGTCGAGATCGTGGCGGCGGTCCTGGCCGGCGTGTGGCCCGCGATCGCGGTGGGCGAGGTGAAGCCGGTCATCGACCGGGTGCTGCCGCTCGGGCAGGTCGCCGAAGCCCACCGGCTGCTCGAGCAGTCCTCCCACATCGGCAAGATCGTCCTCCAGGTCACCTGACATGACCCGGACGACATGGGACAGGATGAGGACATGACTGAGGAACAGCAGAACGTCGTCCTGCTCGGCGAGGACGGCCAGCAGATCGTCGTGCCGGAAGCCACCACTGACGAGGAACGCAGCCCGGCCGAGATGGTCGAGCAGCCGGCGAAGGTCATGCGGATCGGCTCGATGGTCAAGCAACTGCTCGAGGAGGTCCGCGCCGCGCCCCTCGACGACGCCGCCCGCAGCCGGCTGCGCGAGATCCACCACAGCTCGATCAAGGAGCTCGAGCAGGGCCTGGCCCCCGAGCTGCGCGAGGAGCTCGAGCGGCTGACGCTGCCGTTCTCCGACGACGTCGCGCCCTCCGACGCCGAGCTACGGATCGCGCAGGCGCAGCTGGTGGGCTGGCTCGAGGGCCTGTTCCACGGCATCCAGACCGCGCTGTTCGCCCAGCAGATGGCGGCCCGGGTGCAGCTCGAGCAGATGCGCGGTGGCCAGGTGGCGCTGCCGCCCGGCCAGCCGCTACCGCACCCTCCGGGTACCAGCACCGGGCAGTACCTCTAGCCCCCGTTGATCAGCGGAGGCGGGCGCTAGAACCAGCGGGCGAGGACCTCGGCGACGCCGTCGTCGTCGTTGCTGGCGGTGACCTCGTCGGCCGCGGCGAGCACCTCTGGGTGCGCGTTGGCGACCGCCACCCCGTGCCCGGCCCAGGCCAGCATCGGCAGGTCGTTCGGCATGTCGCCGAACGCCACCGTCTCCGCGGCCGGCACCCCGAGCTCCGCGGCCAGCGACGCCAGGCCGCTCGCCTTGGAGACGTCCGCGGCACTGATCTCGAGCAGCCCGTCGTTGGAGGAGTGCGTCAGCGTCGCGCCGGCCCCGACCGCGGCCCGGGCAGCGGCGAGCAGCTCGTCGGAGCCCAGCTCCTCGTGCCGGGCGAGCAGCTTCACCACGTCCGACGACAGCAGCTGCTCGACCGGCGCCTGGCTGAGCGGGTCGGTGGAGTCCCACCGCGGCTTGTACGTCGGCTCGTGGGCGAACCCCCCTGCGAACCGCTCGACCGCGAACGCGATCCCCGGGATGGCGTCCCGGAGGGCGTCGACCACGTCCCGGGCGGCCTGCGCGGTGAGCAGGTAGGACCGGACCACCGACTCGGTGTGCAGGTCGTACACCAGCGCGCCGTTGGCGCAGACCGCGATGCCGTGGTGCCCGGTCTGCTCGGCGACGATCCGCATCCAGCGGGTCGGCCGGCCGGTGACCATCACGAACGCCGCGCCCGCGTCCTCGACGGCGGCGATGGCGGCGCGGGTGCGGTCCGAGACGGTGCCGTCGGAGCGGACGATGGTGCCGTCCAGGTCGGAGGCGACGAGCCGTGGGGTCACGCCGGCGTGAGCTCCGTGACGCCCCCCAGGAACGGTCGCAGCGCGACCGGTACGTGCACCGAGCCGTCGGCGCGCTGGTGCACCTCGAGCAGCACCGCGATGGTGCGGCCGACCGCGCACAGCGTGCCGTTGAGGGTGGCCGCGACCCGCGGGCCCTCCGGGGTGCGGACCCGCACATTGAGCCGGCGGGCCTGGAAGTCGGTGCAGTTGGAGGTCGAGGTCAGCTCGAGCCAGCGCTCCTGGGACGGCAGCCATGCCTCGTTGTCGAACTTGCGGGATGCCGACGACCCGAGGTCGCCGGCCGCGACGTCGATGGTCCGGAACGGCAGCTCCAGGTCGGACAGGAACGCCTTCTCCTGCTCCAGGAGCCGCGCGTGCTCGGCCTCGGCGTCCTCCGGTGCGACGTAAGAGAACATCTCCACCTTGTCGAACTGGTGCACCCGGATGATGCCGCGGGTGTCCTTGCAGTGGCTGCCCGCCTCGCGCCGGAAGCAGGACGAGAAGCCGGCGTAGCGCAGCGGCAGCGACTCCAGCACCTCGCCGGAGTGGTAGGCCGCAAGCGGCACCTCGGAGGTGCCGACCAGGTAGAGGTCGTCGTTCTCGAGCTTGTAGACCTCGGCGGCGTGCGCACCGAGGAAGCCGGTGCCCTCCATCGCCTCCGGGCGGACCAGCGCCGGCGCGATCATCGGCACGAAGCCGGCGGCGGTGGCGCGGGCCATCGCCATGTTGACCAGCGCCAGCTCGAGCAGCGCGCCGGGCCCGGTGAGGAAGGCGAACCGGCTGCCGCTGACCTTGGCGCCGCGCTCGGTGTCGATGGCCTTGAGGATCTCGCCGACGTCGAGGTGGTCTCGGACCGGGAAGTCGTACGTCGGCACCTCGCCGACCTGACCGAGGACCACGAAGTCCGCCTCGCCGCCGGGCGGCACCTCCGGGTGCACGAGGTTGGGGATCGCGAGGTGCGCCGCCCGCAGGGCAGCGTCGGCCTCGGCCTGCGCCGCCTCCGCCTCCTTCACCTGCGCGGCGAGCGCCTTCGCGCGTTCGAGGACCGCGGGGCGCTCCTCGGGGCTGGCGCTCTTGACCGACTGGCTGACCGCCTTCTGCTCGGCGCGCAGGTTGTCGGCGCGGGTCACCGCGGCGCGGCGGGCCTCGTCGGCCTTGAGCAGGGCGTCCACGAGCGCGGGGTCGTCGCCGCGGGCGATCTGGGAGGCGCGCACCCGGTCGGGGTCGTCGCGCAGCAGCTTGAGGTCGATCACCTCCTCAGGCTATCTGTGCCCGCCCCTCCCCCTCCCCCTCTCGGTGATCCACGGAAGCAGCGCCCACGTCAGCGGCCCGCAAACGGCGGCGCTGGTTCCGTGGATCACGGGCTAGGAGGGGGAGCCGGCGCGGATCCGGGCCAGCCAGCCGGCGGCGTCGGTGAAGTCGAGGTCGGACGTCCCCGGCTTGCTGGTCGGCGGCACCGCGTCGGCCCGCGGGTAGGAGCCCAGGAACCGGACGTCGGCGCAGACCCGCTTGAGCGCCGACAGCGCCTCCCCGACCCGGGCGTCCGCGACGTGCCCCTCGAGGTCGACCGAGAAGCAGTACCGCCCGAGGCCCATCCCGGTGGGCCGCGACTCGATCCGCGTCAGGTTGACCCCGCGCACCGCGAACTCGGTGAGGATCTCCAGCAGCGCGCCGGGGTGGTCGTCGGCGATGTAGGCCACCAGCGTCGAGCGGTCGGCCCCGCTCGGCGGCGCGAGCGGCCCCGGCCGCGACACCACCACGAACCGGGTGACCGCGCCCTCGTTGTCCTGCACGCCGTCGACCAGCGGCACCAGGCCGTAGTGCCCGGCCGCCACCGGCGCCGACACCGCCGCGTCGTGAACGCCCTGCCCCACCAGCCGGGCCGCCTCCGCGGTAGACGACACCAAGGTCATCGACGCCTCCGGCAGCGTGCGGGTCAGCCAGCGCCGGCACTGCGCCTCGGCGTGCGGGTGCGTCGCGACGCTGCCGACGTCGGCGAGCGAGGTCCCCGGCCGGGCCAGCAGCGCGAACGACACCGGCAGCAGCACCTCGCGCACCACCTGCAGCGGGTCACCGGTCGCCAGCTCGTCAAGGGTCGTGGCGACCGAGCCCTCGACCGAGTTCTCGAACGGCACCACCGCGCTGTCGACCTCCCCGACGCGCACCGCGTCGAGCGCCGCGGCGACGGTCGGCATCGGGTAGAGGTCGCCGCGAGCAGCGGCCGGCAGGGTGCGCAGCGCGGCTTCGGTGAACGTCCCGGCGGGACCGAGGTAGGCGAACCGGGCCGGAGGCACGCCGGGCATCAGCGGCGCGTGAAGCGGCCGCGACGGGCCGGCGCCGTCTCCTCGACCTCCGGCGGCTGTACGGCGGTCCGGCTGGCGTACCCGATCGCCTGCAGCTCCTCCGGGCTGAGCGAGTGGTCGCTCTCGCCGCCCTTGACGCCCTTGGCGTAGGTGCGGGTCTCGGAGCGGCCGTTGATGGAGGTCAGCACCAGGCCGTCGCCGGCGTCGTCGAGCAGCGCGGCGCTGAACGACAGCCGCCCGCCCATGTCGCCGAACGCGTCGTAGCGGACCACGGCGACGTGCCGGAGCGCGTCGGACAGGTCGGCGCGGGCCGCGGCCAGGTCGTCGCGCAGCATCCCCACGTCGGTGCGCAGCGCCTCCGCCTCGCGGTGCTGGCGGGTCACCGCCTCCACGAACGACGACCCGGTGTCGCCGCCGGTGAGCACGTCGTGGGCGTTGCGGAGCCGGCCGATGCGCACCGCCAGGGCGAGCGCGAGGCCCAGGGACAGCACCGCGACCCCGGCTGCCGCGAGGGCGACGATCTCAAGGGTCTTGGTGTCCAGCAGCACACCCCGACACTACCGACCGCCGACCTGACCGGCCGCTTACTAGGGTGCGGCGCGTGGACCGGGACGAGGCGCAGCGGCTGCTCGACGCGGTGGCCGCCGGTGCCCTGTCGCCGGCGCAGGCACTCGACCGCTTCGCGACCGCGCCGTACGACGACCTGGCCCACTCCCTCGTCGACACCCACCGGGCGCTGCGCACCGGCGACCCCGAGGTCGTCTACGCCGCCGGCAAGACCGTCCAGCAGGTCCTCGACAACGTCAGCGCGCTGCGCGCGCACGCCGGCCGGGTGCTCGTCACCCGCTGCAGCGCCGAGGTCGCCGCCGCCCTCGGCGGCACCGGCCGCACCGTCCTGGTCGGGCAGGCCCCCGAGCCGCGCGGCTGCGTCGCGGTGCTCGCGGCCGGCACCTCCGACGGACCGGTCGCCGAGGAGGCCGCCGTGACGGCCGCCGCGTTCGGCGCGCAGGTGGAGCGGATCGACGACGTCGGGGTGGCCGGCCTGCACCGGCTGCTGGCCGCACGCCCGGCCCTGGACCGGGCCGACGCGGTGGTGGTCGTGGCCGGCATGGAGGGCGCGCTGCCCTCGGTCGTCGGTGGCCTGGTCGGCACCCCGCTCGTCGCGGTGCCCACCAGCGTCGGGTACGGCGCCTCGTTCGGCGGCCTGGCCGCCCTGCTCGGCATGCTCAACTCGTGCGCGCCGGGCGTCACGGTGGTCAACATCGACAACGGCTTCGGGGCCGGCGTGTTCGCGGCCCGGGTCGCCCGCAGGGCGCACCGGTGATCGGCTGGCTGGACGCGCAGGCCGGCGCGAGCGGCGACATGCTGCTCGGCGCACTCGTCGACGCCGGCGTCCCGCTCGCCGTCCTGCAGGGCGCCGTGGACCAGCTCGGCCTCGGCATCACGCTGCAGGCCGGCACCGTCACCCGGGCCGGCCTGGGCGCCACCAAGGTGGACGTGCACGCCCCCACCGACACGGTCAGCCGGACCTGGGCGGACGTCCGGGCGCTGCTCCACGAGGTCACCGCGCCGGCGGCGGCGCTCGACGTGTTCGCCCGGCTGGCGGCGGCCGAGGCGGCGGTGCACCGGGTGCCGGCCGACGAGGTGCACTTCCACGAGGTCGGGGCGCACGACGCGCTGGCCGACGTCGTCGGTGTGACCGCCGGCTTCGCGCACCTGGGGCTGACGGCGCTGCACTGCTCGCCGGTGGCGCTGGGCAGCGGCACCGCCCGGGGCGCGCACGGGCCCGTCCCGGTACCGGCCCCGGCGGTGCTTGCCCTGCTGCAGGGCAAGCCGGTGCAGGCCGGCGGGTCGCCGCAGGAGAGCACCACCCCGACCGGGGCGGCGCTGCTGGCCGGGCTGGTCACCGACTGGGGCCTGCTGCCGGCGATGACGGTGGACCGGGTGGGGACGGGTGCCGGCGCCCGCGACCCGGCCGAGGTCGCCAACGTGCTGCGGCTGGTGGTCGGCACGGCCGCGCAGCAGCCGGCCGCTGCGGTGCTGCTCGAGACCAACGTCGACGACCTGGACCCGCGGCTGTGGCCGCAGGTCCTCAGTGCGCTGCTCGCGGCCGGCGCCAGCGACGCCTGGCTCACCCCGATCCTCATGAAGAAGGGCCGACCGGCGCACACCCTCGCGGTGCTGTGCAGCGCACCGGTGGCCCCGGCCGTGCGGGCGGTGGTGTTCCGCGAGACCAGCAGCATCGGGCTGCGGGAGAGCCGGGTCGGCAAGCACGCCCTCGACCGCACCGAGAGCACGGTGGAGGTGGACGGTCAGCCGGTCCGGGTGAAGACCGCCTGGCTCGACGGGCAGCCGGTGAACAGCAACCCGGAGTGGGACGACGTGGTGGCCGCGGCCACCGCGCTGGGCCGCCCGGCCAAGCAGGTGCTGGCCGCCGCGATCGCCCGGATCACACCTCGGTGAGGAAGGCCAGCGCGCCCGACGCCCCGGCCAGCGGCACGCCGACCACGTCGTAGGTGCGCACCGAGCCCTCGGGGCAGCGCAGCCGGATCAGGCCGCGGGTGAGGGTGCCGCTCCGAAGGGCGCGCAGCAGCGGCGCCTCCGCGTGCGGGTCGGCCAGCGGCACGCCGGCCGCGGTGAAGTCGACCATGACCAGCAGCTCGCGCAGCAGCGCGCCGACGGTCCGCACCGGGTCGAGGGCGAGCAGCCGGCCGCACGTCGCGCTCATGGCCGCGACCCGGCCCTCGGCGTCGACGGCCAGGCAGGCCTCCTGCGCCTCCCGGACCCGCACCAGCCACGCGGCGAGCCCGCCGTCGGCCGGCCGGTCGAGGTGCAGCAGCCGGGACACGAGCCGCGGCGCCG
>JAOPVD010000307.1 GCA_025966295.1 Frankiales bacterium
GCAACGCCTCGCGGAACGCCTTGGAGCCGTTGGTGTTGGTGCGCTCGCCGACCATCATCACGCCGGCGTCCTGCACGAACGGCACGGCCGCGTACAGCGAGGAGGCCGAGGCCTCGACCTGCGGGGCCCGGGCCGTGACGGCCCGGCCGCGGACCGCCTCGACGACGTGCCGCAGGTGCTCCGGCGTGGTGCCGCAGCAGCCACCGACGAGCCCGACGCCGTACTCGTCGGCGAAGCCGGACAGTGCCGCGGCCAGATCGGAGGGGGACAGCGGGTAGACCGCGCCGTGCTTGCCGAGCTCGGGCAGGCCGGCGTTGGGCATCACGCTGAGCGGCACCCGGGAGTGCTGCGCCAGGTAGCGCAGGTGCTCGCCCATCTCGGCCGGGCCGGTGGCGCAGTTCATGCCGATGACGTCGATGCCGAGCGGCTCGAGGGCCGTCAGGGCGGCGCCGATCTCGGAGCCCAGCAGCATGGTGCCGGTCAGCTCGACGGTGACCTGGGCGATGAGGACCGCGGATCGGCCGGTCGCGGCCATCGCCCGCTTGGCGCCGACTACCGCAGCCTTGGTCTGCAGCAGGTCCTGGCTGGTCTCGACCAGGATCGCGTCGACGCCGCCCTCGAGCATCGCCTCGGACTGCGCCTGGTAGCCGTCGCGCAGCGTGGCGTAGGGCGCGTGGCCGAGGGACGGCAGCTTGGTGCCCGGGCCGACCGAGCCGATGACCCAGCGCGGCCGGTCGGGGGTCGACCAGGCGTCGGCGGACTCCCGGGCGATCCGGGCGCCCGCGAGCGCCGTCTCCCGGATCCGCTCCGGGATGTCGTACTCGTTGAGGGCGGCCCAGTTGGACCCGAAGGTGTTGGTCTCGACGGCGTCGCAGCCGACCTCGAAGTAGGCGTCGTGGACGCTGCGCACCACGTCCGGCCGGGTGACGTTGAGGATCTCGTTGCAGCCCTCATGGCCCTGGAAGTCGTCCAGGCCCAGGTCGTGGGCCTGGAGCATCGTGCCCATCGCCCCGTCGGCCACGACGACGCGCTCCCGCAGAGCGCTCAGGAGGTCAGGGCGGGACGGCGAGTCAGACACATCCGGAGTCTACCGGCGGGGTCCTCGCCCACCCCGGTGCGCGGGGTAGGTTGCCGGGCAGACGACAACTGGAGGTCTGGGTGAGCAGCAGCAGCTACACGACCGTGCTCGTGGGCACGGACGGGTCGGAGTCGTCGTACCGCGCCGTCGACCGCGCCGCCTCGGTGGCGCGTGACGCAGACGCGACGCTGCTGCTCCTCACCGCCTACCGCCCGATGAGCGCGCGCGAGGTCCAGGACGCCCGCGACGCCCTCGGTGACGAGGCCTACAAGGTGTCCGGCTCCACGCCGGCCGAGGACGTGCTGCGCGACGCGGCCGACCGGGCCCGCGGGATCGGCGCCAAGAAGGTCGAGACGCTGGCGGTCGAGGGCGACCCGGTCGACGCGCTGGTCAGCGCCGTGGACGCGCGCGGCGTGGACCTGCTCGTCGTCGGCAACCGCGGCCTCAACAGCCTTGCCGGGCGGCTGCTCGGTTCGGTGCCGGCCAACATCACGCACAAGGCGTCCTGCGACGTCCTCATCGTCCACACCACGGGCAAGGGCGCCCGGAAGTCGTGACCCTGCCGACCCGGCCCGCCGGCGTCGAAGCCCTGCGGAACCCGGTCATGGTCGCCGCGTTCGAGGGCTGGAACGACGCCGGGGACGCCGCCACCGATGCCGTCGAGCACCTCGGCGAGGTCTGGGGCGCGATGGACGTTGCCGCGCTGGACCCCGACGACTACTACGACTTCCAGGTCAACCGACCGACCGTCGCCCTCGAGGACGGCACCACCCGGCGGATCACCTGGCCGACCACCCGGTTCATGGTCTGCCGGCTGCCGGCCGCCGAGCGGGACCTGGTGCTCGTGCGCGGGGTCGAGCCGAACATGCGCTGGCGCGGCTTCTGCGAACAGATCGTCGCGATCGCCGCCGAGCTCGGGGTGGCGCAGGTGGTCACCCTCGGGGCGCTGCTGGCCGACAGCCCGCACACCCGGCCGGTGCCGGTGAGCGGCACGTCCTCCGACCCTGGGCTGGCCAGCCGGCTGGGGTTGGAGCACTCCCGCTACGAGGGGCCGACGGGGATCGTCGGGGTCCTGCAGGACGCCTGCGAGAAGGCCGGCCTGCCGGCGGTGTCGTTCTGGGCGGCGGTCCCCCACTACGTCGCCCAGCCGCCCTGCCCGAAGGCGACCATCGCGCTGTTGCGGCGGGTGGAGGACCTGCTCGACGTGGCGGTGCCGCTGGCGGAGCTGCCGGAGCAGGCCCGCGCCTGGGAGCGTCAGGTCGACGAGCTGGCGGCCGAGGACTCCGACGTCGCCGAGTACATCGCTTCGCTGGAGGAACGCGAGCCCGAGGAGGACCTCCCGGAGGCCTCCGGCGAGGCCATCGCGAAGGAGTTCGAGCGCTTCCTGCGCCGCCAGGACGGCGACACCCCCTGACCCCCGCCGAGCCGGGCTCGAGCGCGGACCGGCGCACCGCCGGGCCCGCCAAGGTCAGCTGTCGGGTCTGCGGCCACCCGCGGGACGCCCACGAGCACCACCGTCGGGGCAGCGACTGCTCGCAGAGCGGCTGTGGCTGCCTGAAGTGGCGGCGCCCGCTCCCCCGCCTGCTGGCCGTCTTCGCCCGCTGATCCGCCCGGCGCACGCGGGCGCCGGCGATGTCAGGACGTCAGAGGGCGATGCCGAGCAGCGCGTCGGCGAGCGCCGCCACGAGCGCCGGCGCGGCGGTGTCCTCGCCGTCGGCCGTGCACCAGGCGTCCACGGCGGCCAGCGCCGCCGGGGTGTCCAGGTCGGTGCTCAGCGCCGCGCGCACCGCGGCGAGCACGGCGGTTCCGGACGGGCCGGCCGG
>JAOPVD010000312.1 GCA_025966295.1 Frankiales bacterium
GTCGCCGCCATCGCCGTCGCCGCCGGCGGCAGCACCTTCGCGTCGTGGAGCGACTTCAACGACGTCAACAACAACAACGTGGGCGCCGGCGTCCTGAAGATGACCCTCGACCCGAACGCGAACAACCCTGGCCAGGACCGGACGTTCGACAACCTCAAGCTCGCACCGGGTCAGTACTTCGAGAACCAGTTCTACGTCGCCACCAACGACGCCACCAGCACGCCCAAGGCGAGGCTGTTCATCGACATCCGCAACATCGTCGGCACTGAGAACGGCTGCGACACCAACAGCGAGACGGCGGAGGACACCAACTGCGCGGGGCCGAACCAGGGCGACCTCATCGACCAGGCGACGCTGACCGCGGCCTCCTACCTGCCGACCGCTTCCGGGAGCTGCAACACCAGCGCCCAGGTGCTCCCGATCCGGAGCTGGAAGATCTCTGAACTGGTCGGCGGCACCTTCCCGATGAGCTACCTCTCGACTGCGCCGACCGAGCTCGAGCTGACCGGCGAGTTCCAGAACACCTCGTCCGCCAGTGTGCCCGGGGGGAACTCGGGCGTGATCAACAAGAAGAACCTCGCTCCCGGTGAGGGCCTGTGCGTCAGCCTGACGGTCGGACTGCCGAACGCGGCCAACAACAACCTCGCGCAGGGCGACGACCTCTCGTTCGACCTCCGCTTCGAGGTCCGGCAGGACACCTTCACCTACGGCAGCGACGTGAACTACTTCACCCCGTAGTACCTGACGCACACCAACCGCCCGAGCGGGCGAGAACCCCGCTCGGGCGGTTGTCCCGACCAGGACGAGGGAAGAGCCACGATGACCCGAGCCGCACGCTTCATCGCCAAGGCGGTCTCTGCGCTCACGTTCCTGGCCGTCCTCGCGGCCATCGCCCTCACCATGGCTTTGCCACGGGCCTTCCACGCGGCCGTGCTGACGGTCGAGACCGGCAGCATGACCCCGGGCATCCCCGTCGGGTCGCTGGTCATCGTCCGCCCTGTCGACCCGCAGACATTGCACGAAGGTGACGTCATCACCTTCCAGAAGGCGCCCGGCGAGCACGTCCTGGTGACGCACCGCATCGTCAAGGTGCAGGTGGACGCATCGAACAAGCACGGCCTTCAGTTCGTCACCAAGGGCGACGCGAATCGCGGCGCCGACGCGGAGCCGGTGCCGGCTGCCGCCGTGAAGGGCAAGGTCTGGTACCACCTGCCCTACATCGGGACCTTCAAGAACATCGCGGGCAACAGCTCAGTGGCGATGCTCGCGGTGCTCGTCGGGCTCGGGGCGTACGCGCTCGTACAGGTCGCGTCGGCCCTCCTCGACCGGCGCAGGCCGAAGACGCCTGCTGAGGCAGCGAAGTCCGCATCAACGGACGCTGCGCCCGCCACCACCCCCGGAAGGCGACTTCAGCTCCTCGCCGCGACCCTTCAGCTCTCTGAGTTCGCGGGCCTCTCCGCCCAAGACGCCACGCAGCTCCTGCGGGCAGAGCTGGTCGGCGAGGGGCCGGAGACGTTCACGATCTCGCTGGCACGCGAACCGGAGGTGCTGGACGCGTTCGTGGAGCGCCTGCGCCCGTTCTCGCCGGTCCACCTCGTCCGCTCCGAGATCGTCGTAGTGCCACCCCACACGCCACCGGCACCTGCAGCGGGCGCCGACACCCTCGAGAGCGGCAGGCCGAGCCATGTCACCGCGTAAGCGCCTTGTCCGGCTGGCCGGCGCAGCCGTCGCGACGGCCACCACCGCGCTGGCCTTGGTGCCGCTCGGCCACACCTACGCCTCCTGGTCGGACTTCGTCACCGTGGGCAAGATCCATGTCGGCGCGGGGGTCTGGTTGGGCCCCGGTGACCCGCCACTGCCACCCCAGTGCCAGGGCATCGTCTTCGACCGCATCATCATCGGGTTGCCCAACAAGCGCACCCTCGTCGGCACCCCCGGCAACGACCTCATCTTCGGCCGGCACGCGAACGACGTGCTCCAGGGCCTGGGCGGCGACGACTGCCTGGTCGCGGGCGCCGGCGACCACGGTCACGACGACGACAACGACCACGACCACGACGACGACGACGACGACGACGACAAGAACGACGACAAGAACAACAAGGACGACAAGCGGTCGGCGACCAACGAGGGCCCCGACGACGACGACCAGCGCGGCGGGCTGTACGGCGGCGACGGCAACGACGTCCTGGTGGGCAGCAGCCGCATGGACCTCCTCAACGGTGGCGCCGGCGACGACCGGCTGTACGGGCTGAGCGGCGCGGACGTCCTCTACGGCGGTCCGGGCAACGACCGGCTGTACGGCGGCGACGGCCCGGACGTCCTCTACGGCGGCTCGGGTCAGGACTTCCTGGACCAGGGGGGCCGTTCGGGTGTGACGGAGCAGGACGGTCCCGACTGGGCCCCGAACAGCGCGCCCCGCGCGAGCCTTCGGACGACGACGACAACGACAACGACAAAAACAACGCCTGCGAGTACGCCGCAGCCGGCGTCGAAGGCAGTGGCCGTCGCCGCAGCAGATGAGCCACCGCAGAGCGAGCCCGTCGTGGAGACGGTTCCCACGCCGACGGCGGACCCCTCCCCCGCGACCGGCTCCCCGTCGACCACCCCCGACCAGCAGACGGCCGCTCCGACGGCATCCGAGACCCCGCAGCCGGAGGTAGCACCGTGACCGCCGCAGGCACGCTCGTGCGCCGCACCGTGGTCGGCCTGCTGCTGGCGGCGACCACCGGAGCGGGCGTGGCAACGCTGCCCGGCATCGCACGAGCCGCCGCAGACGGTGTCCCGACCATCGTGCTCGGTGGCCCGGGCCAGGACGAGGTCCTGCCGCTGAAGGTGGAGCGTCTCGCGCCGGGCAGCTCAGAGGTCGCGCGGTACGTCCTGCGACGCGGCGAGATGTTCGCGGCCGGCGGCTTCTCGTTCGCCGTGGTGGGCATCAAGGACTACGAGGACGGCTGCAACCGTCCCGAGAACGACAGCGGAGACACCAGCTGTGGCGACGGGCCCGACCAGGGCGAGCTGTCGCGGCAGCTGCTGGTCGGTCAGGCCTGGTCCAACGATGTCGGCCGGTGCGCTGATGCCACGGTGCCCGGACCGGGGAGGCCGATGAGCGAGCTCAACGGGGTCGTCCTCACCGCCCCGGCGGAGGTCTCGGCCGGCGATGCCGCCTGCCTGGTCCTCTCCCTGGTCCTGCCAGTGGCCGCGGACAACCTCGTGCAGAGCGACCGAGTGGGCTTCGGCCTGCGGCTCGCCCTCACGGACGCGCAGCCCAGCGAGACGCTCGGTGGCGGTGGCGGCGGCCCGGTCCTGTCGGAGGACCAGCCGGTCCTGTCGGGAGGCCAGCCGGTCCTGTCCGGCGAAATGCCTAGCAGCGGTGTCCCCGGCGGCGCGACGCTTCCCTTCACCGGCACGTTCATCGGTTCGCTGCTCCTGCCGAGCGCCGTGCTGATCGGCTTCGGCACCCTGCTGCTGCTCGCGGCCCGGCGGCGCAGCCCGCGCTGAGGCAGCGCGCCTCCGGTCGGAAACGACGAGGAAGGGCCAGCACCGCGACTGCGGTGCTGGCCCTTCCTGGCGTCGGCGACTAGCTGGCGTTCTCCGTCTGGTCGACCGTCGTCTTCTGGATCTGCATGAGGAACTCGACGTTGGTGCGGGTCGACTTCATCTTGTCCAGCAGCAGCTCCAGGCTGGCGCTGGTGTCCAGCGCGTGCAGCACCCGGCGCAGCTGAAGGATGATCCGCAGCTCCTGCGGGGCGAGCAGGATCTCCTCCTTGCGGGTGCCGGACGCGTCCACGTCGATCGCCGGGAAGATCCGCTTGTCGGCGAGCCGGCGGTCGAGCTTGAGCTCGGCGTTGCCGGTGCCCTTGAACTCCTCGAAGATCACGGTGTCCATGGCGGACCCGGTCTCGACGAGGGCGGTGGCGAAGATCGTCAGCGAGCCGCCGTTCTCGATGTTGCGGGCGGCGCCGAGGAAGCGCTTCGGCGGGTAGAGCGCCGCGGAGTCCACACCACCGGTGAGGATGCGGCCGCTCGCCGGGGCGCCGAGGTTGTAGGCGCGCCCGAGACGGGTGATCGAGTCGAGCAGGACCACCACGTCGTGACCGAGCTCGACCAGGCGCTTGGCGCGCTCGATCGACAGCTCGGCGACCGTGATGTGGTCCTGCGGCGGCCGGTCGAAGGTGGAGGCGATGACCTCGCCCTTCACCGAGCGCTGCATGTCGGTGACCTCTTCGGGCCGCTCATCGACGAGAACGACCATCAGGTGGCACTCGGGGTTGTTGGTGGTGATCGCGTTGGCGATCGCCTGCATCACCATGGTCTTGCCGGCCTTGGGCGGGCTGACGATGAGGGCGCGCTGGCCCTTGCCGACCGGCATCACCAGGTCGATGACGCGGGTGGTGAGGATCTCGGGCGAGGTCTCCAGGCGCAGCCGGTCCTGCGGGTACAGCGGCGTGAGCTTGGTGAACTCCGGCCGCTTGCGGGCCTCCTCGAGGTCCATCCCGTTGATGGTGTCGAGGCGGACGAGGGCGTTGTACTTGTCCTTGCGCTCGCCCTCGCGCTGCTGGCGGACGGCGCCGGAGACGGCGTCCCCGCGACGCAAGCCGTACTTGCGGACCTGCTGCAGCGACACGTACACGTCGTTCGGGCCGGTGAGGTACCCCGAGGTCCGGACGAAGCCGTAGTTCTCGAGGATGTCCAGGATGCCGCCGATCGGGATCAGGACGTCGTCGTCGCCGATCACCGGGTCCGGCTCGTTGCCGTAACGCTCGCCAGTGCGCTGGCGGTTGCGGCCACGGCCGCGCTCGCGGAACCGGCCGCGCCGGCCGCCGAACTCGTCGTCGTCCTGGTGGTCGGGGCCGCCCTGGTTCGGCCGCTGCCGGTCGCCCTTGCGGTCAGCCTGCGGG
>JAOPVD010000327.1 GCA_025966295.1 Frankiales bacterium
GGCGGCCCGGCCGTTGCCGTCTTCCGGGTAGGGCGGGTCAGGCGGCGGCCTCGACCTGCTCGGCGGAGGGGAGGGGATCGTCCGGGACCGGGTCGCGGAGGGCCTTCGCGGCGGCGTTGAGGGAGGCCACCAGCGGTACGCCGAAGATGGCGCCGGGCAGCCCGGCGAGCACCGCGCCGGCGGCCAGCACCAGGGCGATCGCCATCGGGTGCAGGTGGACGTGCCGGCCGACCACGAACGGCTGCAGCACGTGCCCCTCGACCTGGTTCTCGACGACGAGCACGGCCAGGACGATGAGCGCCACCGTGACGCTCTTGGTGACCAGCGTGACGAGGACCGCGAGGCCGCCGAACAGCACCGCACCGATCAGCGGGATGAACGAGCCGAGGAAGACCAGCACCGACAGGGGCGCCACCAGCGGTACGCCGACGACCAGCAGGGTGATGCCCATCGCCAGGCCGTGGAAGACCGCGACGAGGAAGGTGCCGGTGACGTAGCCGCTGACCGTCGCCCACATCCGGTCGCCGACGTGGTCGGCCCGGCTGCGCGACGTGGTGGGGACCAGGCCGGTCAGCCAGCGCCAGATCCGGGGGCCGTCGTAGAGCATGAAGACGGTGAGGAACAGCGCCAGGACGATCGAGGCGAGCACGTCCGCGGCGGTGCGCCCGGCCGTCAGTACCCCGCTGGCCACCTGGTCCTGGCGGCTGCGCAGGTACTCCACGAGCTGGCTGCCGAGGTCGCCGTGGGTGGCCGGCTTGAGCTTGAGCGGACCGGTCTCCAGCCAGCGCTGGCCCTGGTCGACCAGGTGGCTGATCTGGTCGACCAGCTGCGGGTACTGCGCGCCGGCCCGGGACACCACGTAGGTCAGCACGCCGCCCAGCACGGCGAGGGCGAGCAGGACCGCCAGCACGGCGCTCAGCGCCCGGGGCAGCCCGGACCGGCGCAGCCCCCGGTGCACCGGCTGCAGCAGCGCGGTGAGCAGGACCGCCGCGAGCAGCGGCAGCACCACCTTCTCGAGCCGCTTGAGCACCACCAGCACCACCAGCAGGCCGGCCGCCAGCACGAGCAGTCGCCAGGTCCAGGCGGCGGCCCGGTCCAGCGCGGGCGGGACCGGGCTCTCGCCGGCGCGCGCGGGTCGGGTCATGAGTTCACCCCTCGGATCCCGAAGGTGTGCCCCGCTTGGAGATCCCACAACGATCGGTTGTGAGATTCACCTGCTCCCTGTGCAGGAGACAGGCCCTCCTGTGCCGTACTTCACAGCAGGCAACATCGCCGTAACAGGGGGAGCACATGCGTCGTCGCGTCGCGAGCCGGCTGGTGGCAGGGCTGGCCGGTGGCGCCGTCCTCGCCGCCTGCTCCTCGGCGCCGGCACCGACCAGCCTGGTGCAGGACGGCGGCACGACCGGCGGCCTCACCGCGGGCGGGACCCCGGTCCGCGGGGCGGTCGGGGGGACCGTCCCGGGGACCCCGGGTGGCACCACCGGCACGGCTCCGGCCACCCGCGGTGGGTCCTCCACCGGCGCGCAGGCGCCCGGCACCGGCCCGGCCGTCCCGGGCACGACGGGCGGCAGCACCGGCGGCACGTCGGGCGCGGTGGCACCGGCCCGCACCACGCTGTTCACGCCGGCCGAGGACCGCATCGGCATCACGCCCACCTCGCTGACGATGTGCGCGCACGCCGCGCTCACCTACGGCCAGGCGTTCGGGACCAAGGACAGCGACTTCAACGTGTACTGGCAGGCGCTCAACACCGAGAAGGGCGGCATCTTCGGCCGCAAGGTGTCGGTGAGCTACGAGAA
The DNA here is from genome assembly GCA_025966295.1 of Frankiales bacterium. Lineage (GTDB taxonomy): Bacteria > Actinomycetota > Actinomycetes > Mycobacteriales > SCTD01 > RYN-111. Next base: position 1,800 of record JAOPVD010000327.1, read on the forward strand.
CGACAACTACACGCCCACCGACGCGGTGAAGGCCGCGACCGCGTGCAAGGCCAAGAACCCGTTCATGCTGCTCGGCGGCATCGGCTTCGACCAGATCCCGGCCGTCCGCAACTGGGCGGACGCCAACCACATGCTGTACCTGCACCACTCCGCGACGGTGCAGGGCAGCCAGGGCAAGAAGTACAGCTTCACCGAGCTGCCGACCGTCGAGCGCCTCGGCGAGGGCTTCGCACAGCTCGCCGTCGCGAAGTACAAGGGCAAGCGGATCGGCATCATCGAGCGGGACAGCAGCAACTGGGCACCCGGCGTGCAGGCCTTCAAGGCGATGGCCAAGAAGGCCGGCCTCACCATCGTGGCCGACAAGGCCGTGGCGACGAACAAGGCCAACTACACCGATGAGCTGACGGCCATGCGCAACGCCAAGGCCGACGTCGTCTGGGTCTGGCTGAACGCGCTCGAGTCCACCCAGCTCATCAAGCAGAGCAAGGTGCAGCAGTTCAGCCCGAACTGGCTGATGTTCCCGTTCAACCTGACGAGCCAGACCCTCGACGGCGACGCGATGACGCCGCCGCTGGACGGGGTGGCGATGTACCCGGCGTACTCGCAGGGCGACTACTCCGGCTCGTTCGCGCCCTACGCCAGCGACATGAAGGAGTTCGAGCGGCAGTACCGGCAGTACGACCCGGACGTCGACCTGTCCGGCATCGGCGGCGACCTGCTGTTCCTGAACTGGACCGCGCAGAAGGCCCTGCACGTGCAGCTCCTGCAGTGCGGCAAGGACTGCACCCGCAACCGGTTCGTGGACGTCCTGCTCGGCTACACCGGCCAGTCGCCGGGTAAGACCGCGTGCCCCATCGACTTCCGCGGCGACGGCCACCACGGCTCCGACTCGGTGGTGTTCATGCAGACCTACCGGGCGGCGTCCGGCAAGGTGAACTGGCGCAACACCGCCGCCTGCGTGCGGCCCTGATGGGCCAGGTCCTGGTCCTCGGGCTCATCAACGCCGGCATCTACGCGGTCTTCGCCCTCGGGGTGGTGCTGGTCTACCGGGGCACCGGCGTCCTGACCTTCGCGCAGGGCGAGATCGGCACGCTGGGTCTCTACGTCGCCTACGTGCTGGTGACCGAGCAGCACCTGCCCTGGCTGGTCGGCGCGGCGGGGGCGCTGCTGGTCACCACCGCGCTCGGCGCCGCCTTCGAGCTGCTCTTGGTACGGCGGATGGTGGCCGCCGACCCGGTCTCCACCGCGGTGCTCACCGTCGGGCTGGGGCTGACGATCCTGGCTTGCGAGTTCTTCTTCTTCGGGGCCAGCCCGCGGGTGCTCGACCCGCCGTTCCTGGCGGCCAGCTTCACGGTCGCCGGCGTCGTCGTGACGCCCACCCAGGTGGCCGCGCTGGTGGTCGCGCTGGCGCTCGGCTTCGGCCTGCAGGCCGTGCTGCGGCGCACCGACTTCGGCCTCGGGATCCTCGCGGCCTCGCAGGACGCCGCGGCGGTCCGGCTCGTCGGCATCCCGCTGTCGCGCATCACGCTGGTGCTCTGGTCCGGCGGCGCCTTCCTCGCCGGCCTGGCCGCGCTGCTCGTCGAGCCCACCGTCGGTACGGTCACCCCCGGGTACGCCAGCGAGCTGTTCGTCGTCGGGCTGGCGGCGGCGGTGATCGGCGGGCTGACCAGCCTGCCCGGCGCGGTCGTGGGCGGCGTCGTGCTCGGCATCGCGGAGTCCGCCGCCAGCCGCTACCTCAGCGACGCGAACATCCCGGGGCTGCGCTACGTCACCGTCTTCGCGGTGCTGCTCGCGGTCCTCCTGTACCGCGCCCTCGCCCCCGAGCTGCGGCGCCGGCTGGCGCCCGCGCCGGCCGGAGCGACCGCATGACCAGCGCTGCGGTCCGGCCGCTGCGACTGCAGGTGGGCCGGCTGCCGGTGCCGTGGACCGTGGTGGCGCTGCTGCTCGCGGCCGTCGTACCGCCGCTGGCCGGCGGGACCGCGCTGCTGTCGGACACCCACGCGCTGGTGCTGGCCAAGGGCGCCGGCTTCGCGATGGCGGCGCTGTCCCTCAACCTGCTGATGGGCTACGCCGGCCAGATCAGCCTGGGGCAGTTCGCCTTCGTCGGGATCGGGGCGTTCGTCACCGGCATGGTCACCGGGGTCGAGGATCTGCGGCTGCCGTGGCTGGTCGGGGTGCTCGCCGCGGCGGCGGCCGGCGGGCTGCTGGCGTTCCTGGTGGGGCTACCGGCGCTGCGGCTGCGCGGTCTCTACCTCGCGGTCGTCACCATCAGCGTGGCCTACGTCTGCTGGCAGGGGCTGTTCCGGATCGAGAGCATCGGCGGGGGCTCGGCCGGCAAGGTGATCCCGCGCCCGTACGTCGGCAGCAGCTCCTTCTCCAGCAACGCCGACTTCCTCGCGCTGGCGCTGGTCGCGCTGGTCGTCGTCTGGGCGGTCGACGCCCAGGTGACCCGGACCCGGATCGGCCGGGCGTTCCGCGCGGTGAAGGCCGACGAGCAGGTCGCCGCGTCGTTCGGCATCGACGTCGCCGCCACCAAGCTGCTGGCCTTCACCCTGGCCGGCGCGATGGCCGGCGTCGGCGGGGCGGTCTACGGCACCGCCTACGGCACCGTCACCGGCGACACCTTCGACTACGCCACCAGCCTGCTGCTCGTCGTCATCGTGGTGGTCGGTGGCCTCGGCAGCCGGGCCGGTGTCGTCATCGCGGCGTTCTTCACCGTGCTGCTGCCGGACCTGCTGGTGGCGCTGTTCGGCAGCGGCATCCGCGGCCTCGACCTGGTGCTCAACGGGGTGCTGCTGATGCTCACCGTGGCCTTCAACCCCGAGGGCATGGCGGGCGCGGTCCGGCACAGCCGCGAGCTGCGCCGCCAGCGCCGCGGTGGGGAGCCGCCGCTGCCGCCCACCCGGCCGCACCTGCCCGACCTGGGTCGTCCCGCCGGCATGCCGGCGCCCCGCAAGACCCGACCGGGTACGGCGGTCCTGGAGGCGCGCGGCGTCAGCGTCCGGTTCGGCGGCCTGCAGGCCGTCGACGGCGCCAGCCTGCGGGTGGACCGTGGCACCATCGTCGGGCTGATGGGGCCCAACGGCGCCGGCAAGACCACGCTGTTCAACGCCCTGTCCGGCGCCCTGACGCCGGACAGCGGCACCGTGCACTTCCTGGGCGAGGACGTCTCCGCGCTGCCGCCGCACGCCCGGGCCGCCCGCGGGATGGGCCGCACCTTCCAGCTCATCGGGCTGGCCAAGGACCAGTCGGTCTACGAGAACCTCCTGATCGCCCAGCACCTCGCCGCGCCGTACGGGGTGCTCGCGGCGCTGACCAGCCTGGGTTCCCGCGGCTGGGAGAAGCAGGTCCGCGAGCGCGCCGACCACACCCTCGACGGGCTCGGCTTCGGGCGGTTCCGCAACACCCCGGTCGGGCGGCTCTCGCACGGCCAGCAGCGGATCGTCGAGATCGGCTGCGCCCTGGTCACCAGCCCGGAGCTGCTCATGCTGGACGAGCCCAGCGCCGGCATGAGCCCGGCCGCCGCCGAGGACCTGGCGGCCACCCTGCTGGACATCCGCGACCAGCTCGGCCGGACCGTGCTGCTCATCGAGCACAACGTCCCGCTGGTGCTCGGCACCGCGGACGAGCTCTACGTCATGGACACCGGCCGTGTCATCGCCGACGGCGAGCCCGGCGAGGTGGTGACCCGGCCGGAGGTCGTCACCGCCTACCTCGGACAGGCGGTGACGGCATGACCCTGCTCGAGCTGCACGACGTGACGGCCGGCTTCGGTGCGGTGACCGTCCTGCACGGCATCACGATGTCGGTCGCGGAGGGCTCCATCGCCGGGGTCTTCGGCCTCAACGGCGCCGGCAAGTCGGTGACGATGAAGGCCATCGGCGGGACGGTGCCCGCCCGCAGCGGCCAGGTCCTGTTCGAGGGCGAGGACATCACCCGGCTGTCGCCCGAGAAGCGGGTGGCGCGGGGGATGGGGCACGTGCCGCAGGGCCGCCAGGTGTTCCCGCAGCTCACCGTCGAGGAGAACCTCCGCCTCGGCGCCTACACCCTGCGGCGCAAGGACAAGGGGCGCTACGGACCGGCGCTGGACAGTGTCTTCGACCGCTTCCCGGTCCTGAAGCAGCGGCGCCAGCAGCTGGCCGGCACCATGTCCGGCGGGCAGCAGGCCTCGCTCGCCGTGGCCCGGGCGCTCATCAACCAGCCGCGGCTGATCCTCGTCGACGAGCCGTCCGCCGGGCTGTCGCCGGTCGCGCAGCTCGAGCTGCGCGAGGTGCTTCAGGTCGTCAAGGACAGCGGCGTGACGATGGTGCTGGTCGAGCAGAACATCGCCTTCGGGCTGTCGCTGGTCGACACCGCGCACCTGCTGCAGACCGGGGTTGTCGTGCACACCGCCCCGGTGTCCGAACTCGACGACGACACCCTCGCCACCCACCTCGGCATCGGCAAGGTGCTCGCCGGCGCCACCGGATCGGCGCTGTCCGCGCGGAAGGGCTCGAAGCGATGATCGTGACGCGACCGGACGGGGCGCAGATCGCCTGGGACGCAACGGGTTCCGGCCCGGCGGTGCTGCTCGTGATGGGGCTGGCCTACCCGGCCGTGTCGTGGTTCCGGCAGGTGCCGGCGCTCGCCCAGCACCACCGCGTCATCACCGTCGACAACCGCGGCGCCGGCCGGACCGGCGACGTCGCCGGGGCGCCGTACACGGTGGAGCTGATGACCGAGGACCTGCTCGCGGTCCTCGACGCGGCCGGTGAGGAGCAGGCCCACGTCGTCGGGATGTCGATGGGCGGGCTGATGGCGCAGGAGCTGGGGCTGAGCCACCCGGAGCGGCTGCTGTCGCTGGCGCTGCTCGCCACCCACCCGGGCATCACGCACGGGGTGTGGCCGGAGGAGGTCCTCGCGTTCCTCCAGGCCCGGGCCACCATGACCCCGGATGAGAGCCGCGAGGCCTCGATCCCCTACAACTACGCGGCCACCACGTCCCCCCAGCGGATCGCGGAGGACTGGGCGGTACGGGCCGACGGCACGGCCAGCGCCGCCGGCTACGCCGCGCAGGGCGGGACGGCGCTCTGGTCCGGCTACGAGCGGCTGCCCGAGATGACCGTGCGGACCCTGCTGCTGCACGGCGCGGAGGACCGGCTCGTCGTACCGGCCAACGCCGAGCGGATCGCCGACCGGGTCCCGGGCGCGAAGATCGTGCTGCTGCAGGACGCGAACCACCTGCTCACCACCGACCAGACCCACACGGTCAACCAGCTGCTGCTCGAGTGGTTCGCACCGTGAGCAGCCTGCGGGCGGTGCGCACCAGCGGGGTGGCCGCGCTCGCCGAGCGGGTCCTGGCCGACCTCGACGTGGTGGTCGAGGCGATGGGTCAGGCCTACCGCGAGGAGATCCCGGAGTACGCCGCGCTGTCGCCGGGCCAGCTCGCGGTCGAGGTGCTGCCGGTGTCGCGGCGGCTGGTCACGACGTTCCTGGCCTGCGTGGTCGAGGGCCGGTCGCTGACGCCGCGCGAGCTGGAGGTGTTCGAGCAGTCCGGTCGGCAGCGGCTGGCGATGGGGATGCCGCTCGAGACGGTGCTGCACGCCTACCGGATCGCCGGCCGCGAGGCCTGGTCGGCGCTGTGCGCCAACGTGGGCCCGAGCGAGACCGCGCTGCTCGCCGACCTCGGCGCGCGCTGGATGGACATCGTGGACCGCACCTCGTCCGCGCTGGCGCAGGCCTACCTGGCGGCCTCGCACGAGCGGCTCCGGCACGTCGACGCCCGTCGCCGGGAGCTCGTCGAGGCGCTGCTGACCGCGACCGACCCGTCGGAGGTGGCGGCCGTCTCGCTGCGCTTCTCCACGGTGCTGGCGGCGGCCTACGTGCCGGTCCTGGTCGCCGGCACCGGCGCCGCCGCCGGCATCGACGCGCTGCTCGGGGCCGCCCCGGCGGGCACCCTCGGCGGGCACCGCGGCGACCGGGTGCTGCTGCTGGTGCCGCAGCGCACCGACGGCCTGCGCCAGCGGGCCGGGCACCTCACCTGCTGGGGGCGGCCCGCGACCTGCGGGCGGGCGCTGCTCGACGAGGTGCAGCACGTGGAGCAGCTGCTGCTGACGGCGCTGGCCGAGGGCCACACCGAGGGCCTGTTCGGGCCCGACGACCTGCTGGTCGAGCAGCTGCTGCTGGGCAACGAGCGGGTCGCCGGCGCCCTTCGCCGCCGGGTCGCGGACGTGCTCGGGGCCCGTGACCCGGGCGGGTTGTTCGTCGCGACGCTGCACAGCTACCTAGAGACCGGTTCGATCCCCGAGACCGCCCGCCGCGAGCAGGTGCACGCCAACACCGTCGGCTACCGGCTCGGCCGGGTGCGCGAGCTGACCGGGCTCGACCCGCGGGTACCGCGTGACAGCGCACTGCTGGTGCTCGGCCTCGGGCTGCCGTCGGAGGAGGCGCTGCCGTGAACGGCCTGATGGGGACCCAGCCCCTGACCGTGCGCACCATCTTCGACCGGCTGCGCACGGTGTACGGCGACAACGCCGTCGTCGACGCCCTCCCCGAGGGGACCACCCGGACCACCTACGCCGCCCTCGCCGACCGGGTGCTGCGCCTGGTCACGGTGCTGCAGGACCTCGGCGTGCGGCCGGGCGACCGGGTGGCGTCGTTCGCGCACAACACCAGCCGGCACGTCGAGCTCTACTACGCCGTGCCGCTCGCCGGCGCGGTGCTGCACATGGTCAACATCCGGCTGCACGACGACCAGCTCGAGCACGTGGTGGCCGACGCCGGCGACACCGTGCTGCTCGTCGACGACGACCTGGTCCCGCGGCTCGCCGGGCTGGCGCTGCCGTCGGTGACGACGTACCTGCGACTGGGCAAGGGGGACACTCCCGGCCTGGACGGCATCCTGGACGTGGAGGACCTGCTCGCCGACGCGCAGCCGGCCGCCGAGCTGCCGGAGCTGACCGAGGACATGGCGTGCGGCATGTGCCACACCTCGGGCACCACCGGCATGCCCAAGGCGGTGGTCTACAGCCACCGGTCGACGTTCCTGCACGCGCTGACCGCGTGCACGGTCGACGCGCTCGGGCTCTCGGAGGCCGAGCGGGTGCTGCCGGTGGTGCCGCTGTTCCACGCCTGCGGCTGGGGGCTGCCGTACGCCGCGCCCCTGACCGGCGCGGAGCTGGTCCTGGCCGGCAGCGACACCTCGCCGGCCAACCTCGCGCGGGTCATCGCCGAGGAGCAGGTCACCTGGGCCGCCGGGGTGCCGACGATCTGGACCGGGCTGCTGCCCCTTGCCGGCGACCTGCCGTCGCTGCAGACGATCGGCATCGGCGGGTCGGCGACGCCGCCCGCGCTGCTGGAGGCCTACGACCGGCTCGGCATCACGATCCTGCAGATCTGGGGCATGACCGAGACCTCGCCGGTCGCGGCCACCTCCCGGCCGCGGCGCCGGCACGCGGGGCTGTCGGAGCAGGCGCTGCGCGAGGTGCGGGCCAAGACCGGCACCGTCTTCGCCGGACTGGAGGGCCGGATCGTCGCCGCCGACGGGACCCCGCTGCCGTGGGACGGCGAGAGCGTCGGGGAGCTGCAGTGCCGCGGGCCGTGGGTGGCCACCGACTACTGGGGCGGGGCACCGGAGAAGTTCCAGGACGGCTGGCTGCGCACCGGGGACATGGCGGTCATGGAGCGGGACGGGTACTTCCGGATCGTCGACCGCGCCAAGGACCTGGTGAAGTCCGGCGGTGAGTGGATCTCGTCGGTCGAGCTCGAGGGCGCCTGCCTGGCGCACCCGGCGGTGCGCGAGGCCGCCGTCGTCGCCGTCACCTCCCGGCGCTGGGACGAGCGGCCGGTGGTGGTCGCGGCGCTGGTGCCCGGTGCCGCGCTGACCCTGGCCGAGCTGCGCGCCTTCCTGACCGGGCGGGTCGCGCGGTGGTGGCTGCCGGACGAGCTGGTGCTGGTCGAGGACGTCGCCAAGACCAGCGTCGGCAAGTACGACAAGAAGGTGCTGCGGGCGCGGCTCGCCGACCTGGTCCTGCCGTGAGGCGGCTGGCCGTCCTGCTGCTGGTGCTGGCCCTGGCCGGCACCTCGGCCGCGGCCCCCGCCAAGCCGACGCGCACCAGGCCGCAGGGCCCGGCCGCCGCCGCCTTCGCCCGCGACGTGCCGGTGCTGCTGGACTCGGAGTGGGGCTGGCGGATCGGCGGCTTCGGCGGCATCCGGCGCGGCCACCCGCTCCGGCACCTGCCGGTCGTGTTCGTGCACGGCAACAACGTCGACGCCGCCGACTGGTACCCGGTGCGCGAGGACTTCCTCAAGGCCGGCTGGAGCCGGCAGGAGCTCTGGGGGATCTCCTACGGCGGTCTCGGCGGCAGCAACGGCACGGCGCTGACCCGCACCAACCCGGAGCGCGACGCCGAGCACAAGCGGCAGGGCGACGACGGCTCGACGTACATCACCGAGAACGACGTCAACGTCGCGGACCTGCACCGCTTCCTCCGGATGGTCCAGGCCTACACCGGGTCGCGGCGGTTCGTGCTGGTGACGCACTCGCTCGGCGTCACGCTGGCCCGCGAGACCCTGCGCGTGCACCGCGACCTGCGCCGGGACCTGGTCGCGTTCGTCGGCATCGCCGGCGCCAACCACGGCACCACCTTCTGCCCGCCGGGCTCGGAGGGGCAGGTGGTGTCCTGCGACGAGATCGCCGCCGGCACGGCCTGGCTCGCGCGCCTCAACGCGGCGGGGGAGACCTACCGCCCGGCCCGCTGGCTCACCGTGTACGACGGGTCCGGCGCCGGCGACCCGGCCTACGTCGGCGCGCCCTACGCGCAGTCGCCCGCGCTGCAGGGCGCCGACAACCGGCAGTACCCGCACAGCTACCACAACGACCTGCGCATCGCCCCCGACATCGTCGCGATGTACCGCACCTGGATCGAGCAGCTCGCCACCGTGCGCCACGAGCCCGGGACCCAGGAGTGGCGTCAGGAGGGCAGGGCGAATCCTCCGGGCGGGGGCTCCGGGGGCGGCGGGGCGGGGTACGGCGGTGGCGGGGCGACCGGCC
>JAOPVD010000331.1 GCA_025966295.1 Frankiales bacterium
ACGCCCTCCGTCCAGGCCCGCCAGGCCTGGGCGTCGTCCGCGCCGGCGGTGAGCATGACGACCGGCAGGTCCAGGCCGCCCTCGCCGGCGCGGATGCGCTCCAGCACGTGGTGGCCGTCCATCCCCGGCATCATCACGTCCAGCACCACGCAGTCCGGCCGGTCGGCCTCGATGGCCCGCAGGCCGGCGAAGCCGTCCTCCACCGTCCGCACGGCGTAGCCCTCGCACTCGAGCACGTCGGTCACCAGCCCCCGAACTGCTGCGTCGTCGTCAATGACCAGGATCTGCGGCATCCTTGCCGCTTGCAGGTTCATGCCCCTTCAATCGTCGCGGGCGGACCCCCGAGTGCTCACCCGGACGGGTGATCCCGCACCAGTTCGCGGGTGCGCGCCACGTCGAGCTCCATCTGGGCCACCAGCGGCTCGACCCCGTCGAAGCGGAGGGTGTCGCGCAGCCGGGCGGTGAAAGCCAGCCCGACGTGCTCGCCGTACAGGTCGCCGTCGAAGTCCAGGACGTAGGCCTCGACCCGCCGCTCGGTGCCGGCGAAGGTCGGGTTGGTGCCGATGCTGATGGCCGCCGGCAGCTGCTCCTTGCCGCGCAGCAGGTGGCCGGCGTAGATGCCGTCGGCCGGGATGGCGCTCCACGGCAGCGGCTCGAGGTTCGCGGTGGGGTAGCCGATCTCGCGGCCGCGCTGGTCACCGCGCACCACCACGCCGTCGACCCGGTGCTCGCGGCCGAGGGCCTCAGCCGCGCTGGTGACGTCGCCGGCGGCGACGCAGGAGCGCACGTAGGTGGACGACCAGGTCATGTCGCCGGTGCCCTGCAGCGGGAAGCCCTCGACCGTGAAGCCCCAGCGCCGGCCGTCGTCGGTCAGCGACGCGACGGTGCCCTTGCCGCCGTTGCCGAAGCGGAAGTTCGCGCCCACGACGACGGCGCTCGCGTGCAGCCGCTCGACCAGCACCGAGTGCACGAACTCCTCGGCGGTGAGCTGCATGAAGCCGACCGTGAACGGCAGCACGCAGAAGACGTCGACGCCGAGCTGCTCGACCAGGTCCGCCTTGTACCTGGTGCCGGTCAGCATCGGCGGGTGGCTGCCGGGCCGGATCACCTCGATCGGGTGCGGGTCGAAGGTCACCACGACGCTGGGCACCCCGAGCTCGCGGGCCTTCTCGACCGCCCGGCTGATGATCTGCTGGTGACCGCGGTGCACGCCGTCGAAGACGCCGATGGTCACGACGCAGCGCCCCCACTTGGTGGGGATCCCGTGGACTCCGCGCCAGCGCTCCATGCCGGGCAGCCTAGGCGGGCCGGAACACCACGGTCGGGCGCGCCTGGTCCGCCCGGTCCTCCAGCAGCGCGACGCAGCCGCCGTCGGGCGCGAACGCCCCCACCGTGCCGGGGGTCCCGGTGGCCGTCAGCTTCTTGCCGTACGACAGCGCGACCGCCTCCTCGGGGTCCAGGTCGCGGCGCGGGAACGACCGGTCGACCGCGGCGTCCAGCGGCAGCACGTGGCCGTCGAACTCCTCCGCGAGCTGCTCGAGGGTCCGGGCCTGGTCCAGCCCGAACGGCCCGACCCGGGTACGACGCAGCGCCGTCAGGTGGCCGCCGACGCCGAGCGCCGCACCGAGATCACGGGCCAGTGCCCGGATGTAGGTGCCGCTGGTGCAGTCCACCCGTACGTCCACCTCGTCGCCCCGCCGCCCGAGCACCTCGAACACCGAGACCGTGACGGACCGCGCCTTCAGCTCGACCTGCTCCCCGGCGCGGACCCGGGCGTAGGACCGCACGCCGTCCACCTTCACCGCGCTGACCGACGACGGGACCTGCTGCAGCGCGCCGGTCAGCACGGCGATCTGGGCGGCGAGCGCCGCGTCGGTGACGTGCGAGGCGTCGGTGCTGGCGAGCACGTCCCCCTCGGCGTCGTCGGTGACCGTGGTCTGGCCCAGCCGGACGGTGGCCTCGTAGGTCTTGTCGGTGAGCGCCAGGTGGCCGAGCAGCCGGGTCGCCTTGCCGATGCCCAGCAGCAGCACCCCGGTGGCCATCGGGTCCAGCGTGCCGGCGTGGCCGACCTTGCGGGTGCGGGCGAGGCGGCGGGTGCGGCCGACGACGTCGTGGCTGGTCCAGCCGGCCGGCTTGTCGATGACGACCAGCCCGTCGGGGGCGGTCACGCGGGCAGGTGCGGCGCCGTCGCGAGGGCCGCGCGCAGCCGGTCGAGGGTGGTCTCGACGTCGTCGTAGGAGGTGAAGCCGGCGGCGAAGCGGTGCCCGCCGCCGCCGAGCGCGACGCAGACGGCCCCGACGTCGACGGCTCCCTTGGAGCGGGTGGACACCTTGAGCAGCCCGTCGGCCGGGTCGGTCTTGAGGACCACCGCGACCTCCGCCTCGCGGGAGGTGCGCAGCACGTCGATGACGCCCTCGACGTCGGACAGCGCCAGCCCGGACCGGTCCAGGTCGTCCTTGTCGACGCGGGTCCAGACCAGCCCGAGGCCGCCGACGTCGGCCGGCTCGAGCACCGCGCGCGAGCAGACCGTGCCGAGCAGCTGCACGTAGGCGAACGGCGCGGTGTCCCAGATCTCGCGGCTGATGACGTCGTGCCGGATGCCGGTTTCCAGCAGCCGGGCCGCGAGCTCGTGCACCTCCGGCGTGGTCGAGGCGTACTTGAAGGAGCCGGTGTCGGTGACCAGGCCGGTGTAGACCGGCGCGGCGACCTCGGCGGTCACCTCGAGCCCCATCCGGTCGAGCAGCTCGACCACGACCACCGCGGTGGCGGCCGCGTCGGCGTCGATGAGGTTCACCGTGCCGAAGCGGGTGTTGGTGACGTGGTGGTCGATGACCAGCACGTCCTGCGCCGCCGCGACCCGGTCGGCGAGCGAGCCGAGCCGGTCGGTGCTGCCGGTGTCGAACGTGACCAGCAGCCCCGGGGCGGCGGGGATCTGGTCCGCCGGGACGAGCAGCTCTAGCCCCGGCAGCGAGGCGTACGCGGCGGGCACCTCGAACGGCTCGCTCCCCCACGAGGCCCGCACCGTGCGGCCCTGCGCGCGCAGCGCGAGCCCGAGCGCCAGCATCGACCCGAGCGCGTCGCCGTCCGGCCCGACGTGACAGGCCAGCGCCACCTCGTCGTACGACGCCAGCAGCCGGAGCGCCTCCGCCCAGTCGGCCTCCGGGACCGTCACGCGCCCTGCCTGTCCGCGGCGACGACCTCGTCGTCCTCGTCGTCGTCCTCCACCGCACGCGGCACCCGGTAGGGGTCAGGGTCGCCGGCGGGCGCGGCGCCGCTGGCGATCTGCTGCACCCGGGCGTCGGCCTCCCGCGCCTGCGCCAGCAGCTCCTCGAGCCGCCCGGCGGTCTCCGGCACGATGTCGGCGATGAAGGCCAGCGACGGCGTGTACCGCACCCCGGTCTGCTTGCCGACCGTGCTGCGCAGCACCCCCTTGGCGCTCTCCAGCGCCATCGCCGACTCCTGCCGGGCGACGTCGTCGCCGTACACGGTGTAGTAGATGGTCGCCTCGCGCAGGTCCGGCGTCACCTTCGCATCGGTGATGGTGACCATGCCGAGCCGCGGGTCCTTGACCTGCGTCTCCAGCGTGGCCGCCACGATCTCGCGGATGCGCACTGCGAGCTTGCGGGCCCGCGCGACGTCCACCATCTCAGTCGTCCTCTCCGAACAGCTGCTGCCTGGCTGACAGCACTTCCAGCTCGGGCCGGTCGGCCACGAGCCGTTCGCACGCGTCGAGCACCTTACGTACGTGCTGCGCGTCCGCGGCCACCACGGCCACACCGACGAGCGCCCGCCGGTGCAGGTCGAGGTGCCCGGCCTCAGCGGCGGACACCTCGAACCTGCGGCGGAGCTCGGCGATCACCGGACGCACCACCGACCGCTTCTCCTTGAGGGAGTGCACGTCCCCGAGGAGCAGGTCCAGGGCCAGGCTGCCGGTGAACACGGTGCTCCTCGGGGGCGTGCGGGGGGCGGGGTGGGTGCGCCTACTTGCGGGGCACCTCGCGCATCTCGAACGTCTCGATGACGTCATCGCTCTTGATGTCGTTGAACGATCCCAGGCCGATACCGCACTCGAAGCCCTCACGGACCTCGGTGGCGTCGTCCTTGAAGCGCTTCAGCGACTCGATCTTGAGGTTGTCGGCCACCACGACGCCGTCACGCACCAGGCGCGCCGACGAGTTGCGGACGATGGTCCCGGAGCGCACCAGGCAGCCGGCGATGTTGCCGAACTTGCTGGACCGGAAGACCTCGCGCACCTCGGCCGTGCCGAGCTGCGCCTCCTCGTAGATCGGCTTGAGCATGCCCTTGAGGGCCGCCTCGATGTCCTCGATCGCCGCGTAGATGACCGAGTAGTAGCGGATGTCCACGTGCTCGCGGTCCGCCAGCTCGCGGGCGTTGCCCTCGGGACGGACGTTGAACCCGAGGATGACCGCCTCGGAGGCCTTGGCCAGGTTGATGTCGTTCTCGGTGATGGCACCGACGCCGCGCCCGATGATGCGCAGCGACACCTCCTCGCCCACGTCGATCTTGAGGAGCGCGTCCTCGACGGCCTCGACCGAGCCCGACACGTCACCCTTGAGGATGAGGTTGAGCTGGGTCTTCTCGCCGTCCTTGAGACGCTCGAACAGCGACTCCAGGGTCGGCCGGCCACGGGTCTGGGCCAGAGCGGCGTTGCGCTCGCGCGCCTGCCGCTGCTCGGCGATCTGCCGCGCCATCCGGTCCTCACCGACGACGAGGAAGTTGTCGCCGGCACCGGGGACGGACGTGAAGCCGAGGACCTGCACGGGCTGAGCCGGGCCGGCCTCGTCGACGTTCTCGCCGCGCTCGTTGAGCATGGCGCGGACCCGGCCGAAGGCGTCGCCGGCCACGATCGAGTCGCCGACGCGGAGCGTGCCGCGCTGGACGAGGACGGTCGCGACCGGGCCGCGGCCCTTGTCGAGCCGCGCCTCGATGGCGACACCCTGCGCGTCGACGGAGGCGTCGGCGAACAGCTCGAGCGCCGCGTCGGCGGTCAGCAGGATGGCGTCGAGGAGCTCCTCGAGGCCCATCCCCGCCTTGGCGGACACGTCCACGAACATCGTGGTGCCGCCGTACTCCTCGGCGACCAGGCCGTACTCGGTGAGCTGACCGCGGACCTTGGCCGGGTCGGCGCCCTCCTTGTCGATCTTGTTGACCGCCACGACGATCGGCACGTCCGCCGCCTGGGCGTGGTTGAGCGCCTCGATCGTCTGCGGCTTCACGCCGTCGTCAGCAGCGACGACCAGGACCGCGATGTCGGTCACCTTCGCACCACGCGCACGCATGGCGGTGAACGCCTCGTGACCCGGGGTGTCGATGAAGGTGATCTCGCGGACCCCGCCCTCGACGGGGTGGTGCACCTGGTAGGCGCCGATGTGCTGGGTGATGCCGCCGGCCTCGCCCTTGACGACGTCCGTGGAGCGGATCGCGTCGAGCAGGCGGGTCTTGCCGTGGTCGACGTGACCCATGATCGTCACGACCGGCGGGCGCGGGGTGAGCTCAGCCGCCTCGTCGTAGTCGCCGCCGAAGGACAGGTCGAACCGGGTGAGCAGCTCGGCGTCCTCCTCCTCGGGCGTGACGATCT
>JAOPVD010000050.1 GCA_025966295.1 Frankiales bacterium
ACGCGACCTTCATGTCCGGCAGGTAGAGCGAGCCGTCCAGGCGCGGCTCCCACGCGAGGCGCTTGCCGGCGCCGTAGATGTCCTTGAGGTTGACGGTGAACAGCAGCGTCGGGTCCTCGGTGCAGCCGGTCGCGAGGGCATCGTGGAAGGCGGCCTCGCGCTGCGTCGGGTCGGCGGTGCTGCCGGCCTTGGCCAGGTCGGCGTCGACCTTGGCGTTCTTGTAGCTGGTCAGGCCACCGCTGCTGCTGTAGAAGGTCGCGATCTTGGTGGCGTCGAACAGCTCGTTCGAGGCGGAGACCATCGCCATGTCCGGCTGCTTGCCGCCGCCGATCGGCAGCGTCAGCGAGTTGAGGTAGGACGAGAACGGGCGGATGTCGGCCTTGATCTTGATGCCGACGGCCTGGAGGTAGCCCATGACCGCCTCGTTGAACTCCGCGTCCTTGAGCCAGCGGCCGGTCGGCCCGAGCAGGGTCACCACCTCGCCCTTGTAGCCGGCCTCAGCCAGCAGGGCCTTGGCCTTGGCCGGGTCGTACGGGTAGGCCTCCAGCGAGGCGTCGTACCCGAAGTGCGCCGTGGACAGCGTCTGGCACTTCGCCACGCTGGCGTAGCCGCTGTACAGGTTCTTGGCGATGGCTTCCTTGTCGACGGCGTAGTTCAGGGCCTGCCGCACCCGCGCATCCTTGAGCGGTCCCTCGTAGTTCTTCAGGCGCATCATCGGGAACTCCAGGCCCTCCCGCGAGAGCACCTGCGGCAGGCCACCGGTCTGCTCGGCGGGCATGACGGCCGCAAGGTCGACCTCGCCGGTCTTCACACCGGAGGCGCGGCTGCCGGCCTCGGGGATGAAGCGGATGACGACCGACTCGATGCTGGGCTTGGTGCCCCAGTAGTCGGGGTTGGGCTTCAGGGTGATCTGCTGGCCACGCTGCCAGGGGCTCGCCATCATGTACGGCCCGGTGCCGATGGGCTGCTCGATGATGGACTTCTCGAGCGACGCCTTCGGCGGCATCATCTTCATGGCGTACATGCGGGCCGGCAGGATCGGGTCCGGCGACTTGGTGATGACGTTGAGGGTCGTGGCGTCGACGGCCGTGGCGTCCGTGATGTCGCCGTAGAAGTCGCGCTGCGCGGTCGTGTACTTCGGGTCCATGACCCGCTTGACCGAGAAGGCCGCGGCGGCAGCGTCGAAGACCTCGCCGTTGGTGAACTTCACGTCCGACCGGAGCTTGAACTGCCAGGTCGTCGGGTTGAGCTGCGTGGGCAGCGCCGTCGCCAGGTTGGGGGTCAGGTCGTTCGACTTCGGATCACGGCGCAGGAGGGTGTCATAGACGTTGTCGGTGACAGCGCGCTCGTTGCCGTCGAGCGCAGCCTGCGGGTCGAGCGTGGACGGTTCGTCGGCGAGGGCGATGGTGAGCTTTCCGCCGCCCTTTGCCGTCGAACCGCTGTCTCCGCCACTGCCGCAGGCGGCGACGGAGAGGGCCAAGGTCAGGCCGATGGATACCGAGCGCCAACAACGAGCGCGTGCTGCCATGTTCACCTCGTAGGTGTAAGTCGTTCGACGACGGGGCATGCTGTAAGGTTTTTGGTATACAGCCTTCTGTATGGGAGGTCAAGGAATGTGACTCCACGTAACGACAGACCGCCGCAAACGCAACAGGAGTGCAGCGCCGGTGGTCCGGTCTGGCAGGCTGAGGGCGCGGCACCCGCCCATCGCAACAAGGCATCCAGGAGGCAGTGGTGGCACAAGCCATCGAGCACAAGACCCTGCGCGAAGCGGTGGCCGACGCCCTCCGGGAGATGATCTTCAGCGGCGAGCTGCGGGCGGGTGACCGCCTGGTGGAGGACCGCCTGGCGGAGCGGCTCGGGGTGTCGCGCAACCCCATCCGCGAGGGCATCCGCGCGATGGAGGCGATCGGCCTGGTCGAGGTCGTGCCCCGCCGCGGCGCCTACGTGGCCTCGATCGACGCCGACGACGTCCAGCGCATCCAGGAGGTGCGGCGGGTGGTGGAGGGCTGGATCGTGGCGACCGCCGCCGAGCGGCACGACGCGGAGGACCTGGCGCGTATCGACGAGTGGCTCGCGACGGGCGCGAAGGCCTCCCGCAGCCGGGACCGGGTGCTCGCCACGGAGGCGCACCGGGGCTTCCACCTGGCGCTGGAAGCGGCCACGAAGAACCAGTACGTCTCGGTGATCATGGCGCCGCTCCGGCAGCGCACCGAGCTGGTCTTCTCGGTCCTCGCCGGCCGGCCGCAGGGCAGCCACCACTGGGGCGAGCACCAGGCCATCCGCGACGCGGTGGCCAGCCGGGACGCCGAGCTGGCCCGTCGGCTCATCGACGAGCACATCGGCAACGCGATGGCCCGCTTCAGCCTGCCGGAGGGCCACAAGAACAGCGGCGCCTAGCCCCCGGCCCCCTTCCCCGCTGGGGTTGGGGGTCCGTCAGTTGCGGACCGCGACGACCATCTCGATCTCGACGGGGAACTCGAACGGCAGCTCGGCCACACCGACGGCGGTGCGGGCGTGCCGGCCCGGCTCCCCGAAGACCTCCACCAACAGGTCGGAGCAGCCGTCCACGACGGCCGGGGCCTGCGTAAAGCCCGGGGCGGCGTTGACCATGCCGAGCACCTTCAGCACCCGCGCGACGTGGTCGAGCGAGCCGAGCTCGCGGCGCAGGGTGCTGAGCAGCCCGAGCCCGGTGAGCCGGGCGGCGGCGTAGGCCGCGGCCACGTCCAGGTCGGTGCCGACCTTGCCGGACACCCGGCTGCCGTCGGCCCGCACCGGCCCGTGCCCGGACACGAACAGCAGGTCGCCCCAGCGGGCCGCCTTCAGGTAGGTGCCCACCGGCGCCGTCCCACCGGGCAGTTGCTCGCCGAGTTCGCGCAGCCACTGCTCCGGCGACGTCATCCGCCGGCCGGCGGGGCGCCGGGCGTGAGCCGCGCCGCCCGCCTCCGGTCGGCCGCGCCGTCCGGGGCTCCTACCGGTCCCATCCCCGAGGGGGCGGACAGGCTCTCGGCCACGACGCCCACGCGGCCGTCGACGAGCTGCACGTCGTACCGGGGCTGGTGCTTGTCGCGCTCCTTGCAGAAGCCCGACTCGATGTCGAACGACCACTGGTGGCCGGGGCAGACGATCCGGCCCTTGAGCAGGAAGCCGTCCGACAGCCGGCGCTCCTTGTGCAGGCACACGTTCGCCAGCGCCGTGGGCCGCCCGTCGTTCCAGAACACGACGATCTCGCCGTGCGGACCGGCCACCACCTGCCGGCCGGCAGTGGCCAGCTCCTCGGCCGAGCAGACGTCGACGAGGGTCTCCGGTTCCGCGCCCATCAGGTGCTGTCCGGCGCGGCGAGCCACCGCTCCTTGAGCTTGGCGTGGAGCTCCGAGCCCTCGTCCAGGCCCTTCTGCTCCGGGTCCCAGGTGACCACGAGGTCGCCCGAGGTGTAGGTCTGGCACGCCAGCCGGTAGCCCTCGTCGAGCAACGGCCCCAGCCGTTCGCGCTCGCGTCGGCGCGGCGCGTCCAGGTGGTCCGCGCCCTCCTTGACGAGGATCCGATCGGTGCCGCAGCGACCGCTGCCGCACTTCCACGGCAGCCCCACCTCGTGGCGGATGGCCATCCGTAGCACGTTCACGCTCTCGCCCGCGGGGTACTCCGTCGTGCGGTCAGTTGTCTCGAACCGGATGCACGGCACCGATCTGGATCCTCGTCTCGCGTCGGTGACCGGTCAGACGAGCGAGGCCACGCGGGCCTCGGTCGCCGTGGGCTCGACCCACTCGCCGAGGTCCGGCTTGACGTAGGTCTCGTACAGCGACTTGGTGTAGTTGAAGCGCATGTCCGCGGCCTCGCGGACCGCGATGATGCAGGCCTGCTGCAGCGCAGGGGTGTCGGCGTACTTGAGCACGATCTGGTAGCCGCGCTCGCCGTGCACCTCGTCGGAGGTGATGTGCAGGTCGAAGAACTCGCAGTCGTGCTCGGTGAAGCCGTAGCCGGCCTCGTCGATGAGCACCGGGTACTGGGTGCGGTAGATGCTCGGCACCTGCGACTCCAGGCCGACGACCATGGCTGCGGTGGCGACCGCGAAGTGCTGCGTGGCCGACAGCTGGTACTGCCAGCCGGCCATCCCCTTGGTGTACGGCATGGCGTTGCGGCGGTCCATGATCTGCTCGCGGGTGGCACCGCAGACCTCACCGAAGCGGATCAGCAGGTCGGTGTGGCGGTCGTCGCTGAGCTCCTCCTCGTACATGTTCTGCAGGAGGAAGTCCTTCGCGTCCCGGGCGCTGTCCGGGGTGTTCGCGTAGATGAGCGCCAGGCAGTCGGCGAAGGCGCCGACGTAGTGGTAGTGGTTCACGGCCCAGTTCACGAAGTGCTTGCGGTCGAGCTTGCCGGTGGCCCACGCCCGGCTGAAGGAGGCGTCCTTCGCCATGGTGCCGGTCATCGCCTGCTCGAGTGCGTCGCGGAAGTCGGACTCGTTGAGGAGGTCAGTCATGAGAAGTAGCCCTTCAGTCGGTATACAACATACTGCAGTCTCGGAGGTGCCCTGTCAATCCATGCCGAGGCCGCCGCGCCGGACCAGCTGCTTGGCGATGACGTTGCGCTGGATCTCGTTGGTGCCCTCGCCGACGATCATCAGTGGCGCGTC
>JAOPVD010000004.1 GCA_025966295.1 Frankiales bacterium
GCTCGGCCACCGGGGCCGGCACGGCGGCGAGGACCTCGTCGTACAGGGGGCTGTCGGTGGAGACGCTGGTCGCGAGCTCGCGCAGGAACGCCCCGGAGTCGGCGCCCTGGATGACGCGGTGGTCGTAGGTGCAGCTGGCGGTGCAGGTCCGCTCGATGCCGAGCTGCTCGGCGACGTGCGCAAAGCCGGCCGGGTAGCCGATCGCTCCGATGGCCACGACCGCGCCCGGCCCAGCGGGCAGCCGCGGCACCCCGGTGGTGGAGCCGAACGCAGCGGTGTTGGTGAGGATGAGGTTGGCGCCGGTGAGCCGCTCGGGCCCGAGCGTGCCGGCCCTGGCGGCCGCCACCAGCGCGTCGTACTCCGCGATGAAGGCCGGGAAGGAGAGCGCGTCAGCGTCCCGGAGCACCGGGACGACCACCTGCCGGGTGCCGTCCGGACGCCCGACGTCGACCGCGATGCCGAGGTGCACGGCCCCGTCGACCGCCCGGGACGGCGCCCCGGTCTCGGCCGGCACGAACCGGTGGGTGATGCCCGGGACCGCGTGCGCCGCCCGGACGACCGCGTAGGCGAGGACCCGGCTCGTGGACAGGCGGCGGCCCCGGCGCTCGGTCTCGGCGACGGTCCGGTCGAGCGGCCCGACGGCGAAGGTGCGCATCGTGGTGGCCGTCGGGACCGTGAGGCTGGCCTCCATGTGCCGCACCAGCGCGCCGGCACTGCCCCGGATAGGGGTCGACCCGGCCGCCGGCGTACCGGGCACCTCGTGGGCAGTCATCGCGCTCCTCGTCTGGCTCGGCTCCGGGGTACCGTCTACTGTATCCGAAAGTCGACGAGGGAGGAACCCGTGGAGCTCGGACTCGCCGGTCGCCGGGCCTTGGTGCTGGCCTCCACACGTGGGCTCGGTCAGGCGATCGCCGCCGGCCTGGCCGCGGAGGGCGCCTTGGTCGCGGTGTCGGGACGTGACCCGCAGACGTGCGCCGCAGCGGCCGCGGCGCTGCCCGGCGCCACCGCCGTCCCGGGTGACCTCACCGTGCCGGGCGGCGCCGCCGACGTGGTGCGGCGCGCCGCCGCTGAGCTGGGCGGCCTCGACGTCGTCGTCGTCAACACCGGCGGTGGCAAGCCGGGCGGGCTGCTCGACGTCACGGAGGACGACGAGCTGACGGCCTACGAGGCGATGCTGCGGCCGGCCCTGTCGGCGGCCCGGGCGGCGGTGCCGTTCCTGCGGCAGAGCCCGGCCGGCCGGTTGCTGTTCGTGACGGCCCGCTCGGTGCTCGAGGCCAGTCCCGAGCTGGCGCTGTCCGGCGTCTTCCGCAGCGGCGTGGCGGCCGCCGCCCGCAGCCTGGCGCTGGAGCTGGCCCCTCAGGTGCTGGTCAACGTGCTGGTGCCGGGGCAGTTCGACACCGGTGCCCTGCACCGCTTCGAGGCGGCGTTGGTGGCGCACGACGCCGGCACCCCGGAGCAGGTACGGCAGCGGCACGTGGCCGCCATCCCGCTGGGGCGTGTCGGCCGGGCCGAGGAGTTCGCCGACCTGGCGGTGTTCCTGTGCAGCGCCCGCGCCAGCTACGTGACGGGGTCGGTGCTCCGGGTGGACGGAGGCGCGGTCCGTGGGTACTGACGGCGCGATGCCGCTGCTGCGCCGGGTCCGTCTCGGCGGGGTGGACCTCGCCTACCGGCTCGGCGGTGCCGGGCCGGCGGTCCTGCTCGTGCACGGCTCCTGGGAGGACCACCGCACCTGGGACCGGGTGGCGGCGCAGCTGCGCGCCACCTGCACCGTCCTGGTCTACGACCGGCGCGGGCACAGCGCCAGCACGGCGCCACCCGGCCAGGGCCGGATCGCGGAGGACGTCGAGGACGCCGCCGCGCTGCTGCGCCACCTCGGGCTGGGGCCGGCCACCGTGGTCGGGCACTCCTACGGCTCGTCGGTGGCGCTGCTGCTGGCGATGCGGCACCCGGAGCTGACCGCCCGGCTGGTGGTGCACGAGCCACCGCTGTTCGCCCAGCTCGCCGGGCACCCGACGTGGGAGCAGGTGGCGGCCAGGTCGAGCGCGGTCATGGCCGAGGTGGCCCGCGGCCTGGAGGCGGGGGAGACCGAGGCCGCGGTCCGGCGGTTCGTCGAGCAGGTCGGGTTCGGCCCGGGCAGCTGGGACGGGCTGTTCGACGACCGCGGCCGGGCGACCGCGCTCGCCAACGCCGACACCTGGCTGGACCAGAGCCGCGACCCCGAGCGGCTGGCGGTCGACCTCACCCCGCTGCGGGACGCGCCGGTGCCGGTCACCGTCACCTCCGGCTCGGCCAGCCTGCCCGCCTACCCCGAGATCGCCCGCCGGGTCGTGGCAGCGCTGCCGACGGCAGAGCTCGTCGTGGTGCCCGGTGCCGGCCACGGGGTGCAGCTCAGCCACCCGGCCGCGTTCGCCGAGTTGGTACGGGCCCGCGCGGTCACGGCCCCCCGCTGACGGGCTCTTCCAGCCCGCGCAACCAGTGCCGGGTGGCGGCCCAGCGGGCCAGCACGGCGGGACGGTCGACCAGCCGGAACCGGATGCCGGCCTCCAGGACGGCGTAGGGCACGACGTCGGCCTGCACGTCCACGACCTGTGCGTCGAAGACGGCCAGCGGGCCCGTGGGTCCTTGGAGCTCGCCGCGCGGCACCAGCACCAGCCGCAGCCGGTACGCCGTCCCGTCGGCCACCGCCGCGAGAGTGGCGCGACCGGTCCGGGTGAGGTTGCCAGCCGAGCGGCTGGTCGGCCAGAGCGCCAGCCGCAGCCCCCCGTGCGACACCGGCACCGCCTCCCCGACGCTGACCAGCGCCAGGTGCGGCCAGCCGTCGGCGCCGACGCTGATCACCTCGAGGGTGA
>JAOPVD010000008.1 GCA_025966295.1 Frankiales bacterium
GCGCTGCATCTTCTGCGGCCTGTGCATCGAGGCCTGCCCGACCCGCTCGCTCACGATGACCAACGAGTACGAGCTCGCCGACGACAGCCGGTCCGCCCTCATCTTCACCAAGGAGGACCTGCTGGCCTCGCTGCTGCCCGGCATGGAGCAGCCGCCGCACCCGATGCGCCTGGGGTCCACGGACACCGACTACTACATCGGGGGTGCCTCTTCATGAGCGGCACGCTGCTCGCGGCCTCCAGCACCGGCGAGACCATCGGCTTCTGGGTGCTCGCGCCCATCGCCGTGCTCGCCGCGCTCGCGATGGTCATCGCCAAGAACGCCGTGCACTGCGCGCTGTTCCTGGCGGCCGTGATGATGAGCCTCGCCGGGCTCTACGCCCTGCAGGACGCGCCCTTCCTGGCGGCGGTGCAGGTCATCGTCTACACCGGCGCGATCCTCATGCTCTTCCTGTTCGTGCTCATGCTGGTCGGCGTCGACAGCAGCGACTCGCTGGTCGAGACCCTGCGCGGTCAGCGGGTCGCGGCGCTGCTCGTCGGGCTGGGCTTCGTGGGCCTGCTGACCGGCGCGATCGGCGGGGCGGTCACCGACGACGTCAAGGGGCTGGCCCAGGCCAACGCCGACGGCAACGTGGTGGGCATCGCGCGGTTGCTGTTCACCAAGTACGTCTTTGCGTTCGAGATGACGAGCGCGCTGCTCATCACCGCGGCGCTCGGCGCGATGGTGCTGGCGCACAAGGAGCGGCTGGTGCCGCGGCTGTCGCAGAAGGAGCTGTCCCGCCAGCGCTTCGCCTCCGACCACCCGTTCCCGCTGCCGGGTCCGGGCGTGTTCGCCGAGGGCGACTCGATCGCGCGCGGCGCGCTGCTGCCCGACGGCAGCGTCGCGCCGAGCAGCCTGGCGCCGACCCTGCAGGCCCTGCCCACTGAAGAAGGCCCTGCCGACGGGACGGTCCGCTCGTGAGCCCCGACCACTACCTGGTCCTCGCCGCCATCCTGTTCACCATCGGCGCGCTCGGGGTGCTGCTCCGCCGCAACGCCATCTTGGTGTTCATGTCGGTCGAGCTGATGCTCAACTCGGTCAACCTGACCCTGGTGACCTTCAGCCGGCAGCTCGGCACGCTGGACGGCCAGATCATGGCCTTCTTCGTCATGGTCGTGGCCGCCGCCGAGGTCGTGGTCGGCCTCGCGATCATCATGAGCATCTTCCGCACCCGCCGATCGGCGTCGGTCGACGACGCCAACCTCCTCAAGTACTAGGGGACCTTCCACGTGACGATGCTCGTCGAGAAGCTCGCCGAGAAGGTCGAGTACGTGCCGGCTACCGGCACGCTCTCGGCCCTCTGGTTGCTGCTCGCCCTGCCTGCCGCCGGGGCCGCGATCCTGCTGCTGTCCGGCAGGCGCAGCAACAGCTGGGGCCCGTACCTGGCCACCGCCCTGTGCGGGGCCTCGTTCCTGTGGGGGCTCGTCAGCTTCTTCGCCCTCAAGGGCGAGAGCCAGCGGTCGGTCGACCTGCACCTGTTCAGCTGGATCCCGGTCGGAGGCTTCAACGTCGACGCTGGCCTGCTGTTCGACCCGCTGTCGGCGACGTTCGTGCTGCTCATCACCGGGGTCGGTTTCCTCATCCACGTCTACTCGCTGGGGTACATGGAGCACGACCCCCGCAAGAAGACGTTCTTCGCCTACCTCAACCTGTTCGTCGCGGCGATGCTGCTGCTGGTCCTGGGCAACAGCTTCCTGGCGCTCTACGTCGGCTGGGAGGGCGTCGGTCTCGCCTCCTACCTGCTCATCGCCTTCTGGTACCACAAGCCGGAGGCCGCGACCGCCGCCAAGAAGGCCTTCATCGCCAACCGGGTCGGTGACGTCGGCCTCTCCCTGGCCATCATGGTGATGTTCGCCGCGGTCGGCACCACGAGCTTCGCCGGCGTCTTCAGCAGCGGCATCTCGGGCGGGACGGCGACCGCGCTCGGTGTGCTGCTGCTGCTCGGTGCCTGCGGCAAGTCCGGCCAGTTCCCGCTCCAGACCTGGCTGCCGGACGCGATGGAGGGCCCGACCCCGGTCTCGGCCCTCATCCACGCCGCGACGATGGTCACCGCCGGCGTCTACCTCATCGCCCGTGCCACCCCGATCTACTCGATGTCGCCCGACGCGCAGACCGTGGTCACCATCATCGGCGCCGTCACGCTGCTCATCGGGTGCTTCATCGGCTGCGCCTACGACGACATCAAGAAGGTCCTGGCCTACTCGACCGTCAGCCAGATCGGCTACATGTTCCTCGCCGTCGGCATCCCGGGCGCGGGCGCGATCGCGATCCTGCACCTGCTGACCCACGGCTTCTTCAAGGCCACCATGTTCCTGTCCGCCGGCTCGGTGATGCACGGCATGGGCGACCAGGTCGATATGCGGCGCTTCGGCAACCTGCGCAAGTACATGCCGATCACGTTCGGCTGCTTCCTGGCCGGCTACCTCGCCATCATCGGGCTGCCGCCGTTCTCCGGCTTCTTCTCCAAGGACAAGATCATCGAGGCGGCGTTCGACCTGGGTGGCACCCGCGGCTGGGTGCTCGGCACCGTGGCGCTGCTCGGTGCCGGCATCACCGCCTTCTACATGACCCGGCTGATGGTCATGACGTTCTTCGGGGAAGAGCGCTGGACCGACGGCCAGCACCCGCACGAGTCGCCGTGGACGATGCTCGGCCCGATGGTGCTGCTCGCCATCGGCTCGGTCGCCGCCGGCGGCCTGCTCGTCATGGGCGGCGCGCTGCAGCACTGGCTGGAGCCGTCGCTCGGGCCGCAGCACGAGGTCGGCACCCACACCATCGACCCGATCGTGGTCACCATCCTGACCCTGGTCGTGGTGGCCGGTGGCGTGCTCGGCGCCTGGCTCGCCTACGCCCGCCGGGCCGTCCCGACGACGCCGCCCGTCGCCGTCACGCCGTTCACGGTGGCGGCCCGCAAGAACCTCTACTTCGACGCGCTCAACGAGTCGGTGCTGATGCGCCCGGGCCAGTACCTCACCCGGGCGCTGGTGTTCTTCGACAACCGCGGCATCGATGGCGCGGTGCACGCGCTCGCGGCCGGCATCGGGGGCAGCTCCGGCCGCCTGCGCCGCCTCCAGACCGGCTTCGTGCGGTCCTACGCCCTGTCCATGTTCGGAGGAGCCCTGCTCGTGGTCGTCGCCCTGCTCGCCGTGAGGCTCGGCCAGTGACGCCGTGGCTCACCATCATCGGTGTCGTCCCGCTCGCGGGTGCGCTGGTCGTTGCGCTGCTGCCCAAGGGCCGCGACCTGCTGGCCAAGCAGGTCGCGCTCGGCACGTCGCTGGTCGTGCTCGCGCTCACCATCGCGATGTGCCTGGACTTCTCGACGGCCAAGGACGCCCCGCGCTTCCAGTTCGTGCAGTCCTACGACTGGATCAAGGCGTTCGGCGTCTCCTACTCGGTCGGCGCCGACGGCATCGCGCTGGTGCTCATCGCGCTCATCGCCGTGCTCGTACCGGTGGTGCTGCTGGCCAGCTGGGACGACGTCGAGAAGCTCGACGCCGACCCCGCCTCGGCGACCGGCAAGGACGCCCCGCTGTCGCTGCGCCGCAGCGTCAAGGGTTTCTTCGCCCTGCTGCTGGTGCTCGAGACGATGATGATCGGCGTCTTCGCCGCCACCGACGTCTTCCTGTTCTACGTCTTCTTCGAGGCGATGCTCATCCCGATGTACTTCCTGATCGGGACCTACGGCGGCCCGCGCCGGTCGTACGCCGCCGTGAAGTTCCTGCTCTACAGCCTGGTCGGCGGGCTGCTGATGCTGGCCGCCGTCATCGGCCTGTACGTCGCCTCCACCCGGCAGGGCCCGGGCACGTTCAGCTTCGAGGCGCTCGCCGCGCTCGACATGAGCCACTTCACGCAGGGCTGGCTGTTCCTCGGCTTCTTCATCGCCTTCGCCATCAAGGCCCCGCTGTTCCCGTTCCACACCTGGCTGCCCGACGCCGGTGCCGAGTCGCCCACCGGCGGCGCGGTGCTGCTCGTCGGGGTGCTCGACAAGGTCGGCACCTTCGGCTTCCTGCGCTACTGCATCCCGCTGTTCCCGTGGGCGGCCCGCGAGTTCGCGCCGTACGTCATCACGCTGTCGGTGATCGGTGTCATCTACGGCGCGCTGCTGGCGATGGGGCAGAAGGACATGAAGCGGCTGGTGTCCTACACCTCGGTCGCGCACTTCGGCTTCATCGGCATGGGCTGCTTCGCGTTCACCACCCAGGCCGGCACCGGCTCGGTGTTCTACATGGTCAACCACGGCCTCTCCACCGGCGCGCTGTTCCTCGTCATCGGCTTCCTCATCGACCGCGGCAGGAGCCGGCTCATCAGCGACTACTCCGGCATCGCGAAGATCGCCCCGACGCTCGCCGCGCTGTTCTTCGTCAGCGGTCTGTCGTCGCTGGCGCTGCCCGGCCTGTCGACCTTCATCAGCGAGTTCCTGACGCTGGTCGGCACCTACACCCGCTACCCGGTGGCGGCGGTCATCGCGACCACCGGCATCGTGCTGGCCGCGCTCTACATCCTGCTGGTCTTCCAGCGCACGATGCAGGGCCCGCTGAGCACCGCGCACGCGCACCTGAAGGACCTGCGCGGCCGGGAGGTCGCCGCGCTGGCGCCGCTGCTGGCGCTGATGATCTTCCTCGGCTTCTACCCGAAGCCGGTCACCGACGTCATCACGCCGGCCGTCCAGGCCACGCTGCAGGACGCCGGCACGACCGACCCCACCCCGACCCAGCTCCAGAGCAAGTAGGGACGACGATGCCCACCGACATCCAGGCGCCGTCGATCGCCTACCTCCCGCTGCTGCCGATCCTCATCGTCTTCGGCGTCGCCGTGGTCGGCGTGCTCATCGAGGCCTTCGTCCCTGAGCAGCTGCGCCGCACCAGCCAGGTCGGCACCGCCCTGGCGGGGCTGCTCGCCGCCCTCGGCAGCGTCATCTACCTCGCCGAGGAGGGCACCCGCCGTCTCGTCGCCGAGGCGGCGCTGGCCATCGACGGCCCCACGCTGTTCGTGCAGGGCACGCTCTGCGTCCTGGGCATCGGCAGCATCCTGATGCTCGCCGAGCGCCGGCTCGACCAGAGCGGCGGCGAGGTCGTCAGCCAGGCCGCCAACCTCCCCGGCTCGCGTGACGACGTGGCGCTCGCGGAGAGCACCCGCGTGCAGACCGAGGTGTACCCGCTCGCGATGTTCGCCCTCGGCGGGATGCTGCTGTTCCCGGCCTGCAACAACCTGCTGCTGATGTTCGTGGCTCTCGAGGTCCTGTCGCTGCCGCTCTACCTGCTGGCCGGCCTGGCCCGCCGGCGCCGCCTGCTCTCGCAGGAGGCCGCCCTCAAGTACTTCCTGCTCGGCGCCTTCGCGTCCGCCTTCTTCCTGTACGGCGTCGCGCTGCTGTACGGCTACGCCGGCTCCGTCGACCTCGGTGACATCGCCACCGCGACCGCCCAGCCCGGCAAGAGCGACACCCTGCTGTTCCTGGGCATCGCCCTGCTGGCCGTCGGCCTGCTGTTCAAGGTCGGCGCCGTGCCGTTCCAGGCCTGGACGCCGGATGTCTACCAGGGCAGCCCCACGCCGGTCACCGCCCTGATGGCCGCCTGTACCAAGGTGGCCGCCTTCGGTGCGCTGCTGCGGGTGTTCTACGTCGGCTTCGGCACCGCCGGCTGGGACTGGCGCCCGATGATGTGGGTCGTCGCCATCCTCACGATGGTCGGCGGCGCCGTCCTGGCCGTCACCCAGACCGACGTGAAGCGGATGCTGGCCTACTCCTCGGTCGCGCACACCGGCTTCCTGCTGGTCGGCGTCATCGCGCTCAACCGCAACGGCCTGTCCGGCACGCTGTTCTACCTGCTGACCTACGGCTTCACGACCATCGCGTCGTTCGCGGTGGTCGGCCTGGTCCGGGACAGCTCCGGCGAGGCCACGCACCTGGCGCAGTGGGCCGGCCTGGGCAAGAAGAGCCCGCTGGTGGCGAGCGTGTTCGCACTGCTGCTGTTCGCGCTCGCCGGCATCCCGCTCACCAGCGGCTTCATGGCCAAGTTCGCGGTGTTCAAGGCCGCCAGCGAGGGCGGCGCGACCGCGCTGGTCGTGGTCGGCGTCATCGCGAGCGCGATCACCGCGTTCTTCTACGCCCGCGTCGTGGTGCTGATGTTCTTCCAGGAGCCGAGCGTGGAGGGTCCGACGGTCGCGGTCCCGAGCATGCTCACCGCCGTCACCATCGCCCTCGGCGTCGCCGTCACCGTGGTCCTGGGGGTGTTCCCGCAGCCGGTCCTCGACCTCGCCGGCAAGGCAGCGCTGTTCGTGCGATGACGGCCCCGTCGTCAGGACTGCTGAGCAGCGCCGACCCCGCCCTCCAGGACTCCCTCAACCAGGGCCTGGAGCGCGTGGAGGAGCGGCTGCGTGAGGTCGTGCAGAGCAGTCACCCGCTGCTCACCGAGGCCGCCCGCCACCTCGTCGAGGCGGGGGGCAAGCGGGTCCGCCCGCTGCTCGCGCTGGTCGCCGCCCAGTTCGGCGACCCGACCCGCGCCGAGGTCGTCGACGCGGCGGTGGTCGTGGAGCTCACCCACCTCGCGACGCTCTACCACGACGACGTCATGGACGAGGCGCCCGTGCGGCGCGGTGCCGCCAGCGCCAACACCCGCTGGACCAACACCGTCGCCATCCTCACCGGCGACTACCTGTTCGCCCGGGCCTCGGACCTCACCGCCGGCCTCGGCACCGAGGCGACGCACCTCCAGTCGCGCACCTTCGCGCGCCTGGTGGAGGGTCAGATCGCCGAGACCGCCGGGCCGGTGGCGGACGAGGACCCGGTCGCGCATCATCTGGCGGTGCTGTCGGACAAGACCGCCTCGCTCATCGCCACCAGCGCCCGGCTCGGCGCCCTGATGGCCGGTGCCGACCGGCCCGTGGTCGAGGCGGTCGCGGAGTTCGGCGAGGTCTTCGGCGTCGCCTTCCAGCTGTCCGACGACCTCATCGACGTGCTGTCCGACACCGAGCAGTCCGGCAAGACGCCCGGCACCGACCTGCGCGAAGGCATCGCGACGCTGCCGGTCCTGCTCGTGCGCGCCGGCACCGACCCCGGCAGCGTGCTGCTGGCCCGGCTGCTCGACGGCGACCTGTCCAGCGACGCCGCGCTGGCCGAGGCGCTCCGGCAGCTGCGCGCCCACGAGGCCATGGAGCAGGCCCGCGAGCGCCTGCAGGTCTACGTCGACCGTGCCCGCGAGATCGCCCTGTCCCTGCCCCAGGGCCCCGCCCGCGAGGCCCTCGTCGCCCTCACCGACTTCGTCCTCGCTCGTACGGGGTGACCGGGACGCCGACTGAGCTGGTCCTCGACTGGGGACCGCGCTTCCGGCTGACGCTGTTCGACGTGGGTCTGGCCTGCTGCGCCGTCGAGTTCGTCGCCGCCTCGCTCACCGAGGAGGCCTTCCTGTCGCTCGGCGCCGCGGTCGGGCCGCTCCAGGACGCCAACGTCCTGGTCGTCAGCGGCACCCTGACCGACGTCACCGCCCCCGGCGTGATCGCGCTCTACGAGCAGCTCGCCGAGCCGCGGCACGTCATCTCGTTCGGTGCCTGCGCCAACTGCGGCGGCCCGTACTGGGACAGCTACAGCGTCACCAAGGGCGTCGACCAGCTGCTGCCGGTGGACGTCTACGTCCCCGGCTGCCCGCCCCGTCCGGAGGCCCTGCTCGAGGCGCTGCTGCAGCTCCAGCAGGCCCCGGCCCCGGTCCGGGACGTGACCGCCCCCCTCGTCCGGCCGCCGTCGTGACCGCCGCCACCACCGCGTACGGCGTCGTGACCGTCGACGTCGACCGGGCCGAGTGGCCGCGGGCCGTCACGCAGGCCCGCGACGAGGGCTTCGCGTTCTTCGACCTGCTGACCGCCGTCGACCGCGAGGGCGACGGCTTCGACGTGGTCCTACGGCTGTGGGACCCGCGTCGCCGGACGGGCCTGGTGCTGCGCACCCGCTGCCCCCGCGACGACGCCCGGGTGCCGACGCTGCTCGGGGTGTTCGCCGGTGCCGGCTGGCACGAGCGGGCGACGGCCGAGCTGTTCGGCATCGCCTTCGAGGGGCACGTCACGACGCCGCTGCTGCTGCCGGCCAGCTTCGAGGGGCATCCGCTGCGCAAGGAGTTCGTCCTGGCCGCCCGGGTCGCCAAGCGCTGGCCGGGCGCCAAGGAGCCGGGTGAGTCGGACGCCGACCTCGCGACGCCGTCGCGGCGGCGCCCGCAGCCGCCCGGGGTACCGCCGGGGTGGGGCGAGCGGTCGTGACGCCGTACGAGCAGGGGCTGGCGGCGCTGCGGGCGGCGCAGTACCCGGTGCCGGTGCGTTCCCGGGGGGTCATCGCGCTGCTCGAAGAGAACTGCACGGTCTGCATGGTCTGCGCCCGGGAGTGCCCGGACTGGTGCATCGAGATCGACTCGCACAAGGAGACGCTGCCGCCGCGCACCGAGCGCGGCCGGCCGCGGGTGCTGCACGTGCTGGACCGGTTCGCGATCGACTTCGCGCTCTGCATGTGGTGCGGGATCTGCATCGAGGCCTGCCCCTTCGACGCGCTGTTCTGGTCGCCCGAGCTGCCGCCGGCCACCCGTGACCCCGCGGAGCTGGTCCACGAGCGCGCCGAGCTGCGGGCCTGGCTGGCGACGGTGCCGGCGCCGCCGGCGCTCGACCCGGCGGCCGCGCCGGCGAAGGAGCAGCAGGACGCGGACCGGCGCAGCGGCCCGGGGTAGACAGGTTCAGGTCAGGGAACGCCCCCCGCCCCTAGGGCGTTGGACCAGATGCATCACCACACCACTCGGAGGAGACAGGTGCACAAGCACCACAACGGACTTCGTACCGCCGTCCTGCTGGGCGGGCTGTCGAGCCTGCTGCTGCTGGCCGGTGGCGCCCTCGGCGGCCGCGGCGGCCTGGTCATCGCGCTGGTCATCGCCGTCGGGATGAACGGCTACGCCTACTTCAACAGCGACAAGCTGGCGCTGCGCTCGATGGGCGCCCAGCCGGTCACCCGCGAGCAGGCCCCGGAGATCCACGAGATCGTCGAGGAGCTCGCCACCAAGATGCAGATCCCGATGCCGCGGCTGTTCATCAGCCCGACGGCGGCGCCGAACGCGTTCGCGACCGGCCGCAACCCGCAGCACGCGGCGGTCTGCTGCACGACGGGGATCCTGGAGATCCTCGACCGGCGGGAGCTGCGCGCGGTGCTGGCGCACGAGCTCGCGCACGTCGGCAACCGGGACATCCTCATCAGCTCGGTGGCGGCGACCATCGCGACGGTCATCAGCTTCATGGCGCAGATGGCCCAGTTCGCGGCCATCTTCGGCGGCGGCCGCGACGACGAGGACAGCAACCCGGCAGCCATGCTGCTGTTCGCCTTCCTCGGCCCGGTGGCGGCCGGCATCATCCAGATGGCCATCAGCCGCAGCCGGGAGTACCAGGCGGACCAGACCGGTGCCGAGGTGTCCGGCGACCCGCTCGGGCTGGCCAGTGCGCTGCGCAAGCTGGAGCTGGGCACCGCGGCCCGGCCGCTGGTCGAGGACCCGAAGCTGGCCCCGGTCAGCTCGATGATGATCGCCAACCCGTTCCGCGGTCGGCTGGGCAGCATGTTCAGCACGCACCCGCCGATGGCGGACCGCATCGCCCGCCTCGAGGCGATGGCCGGGCAGTACCGGTCCTAGACCACTGCTCCTAGACCTCGGCGGTCCGCACCCCCCTGTGGGCCGACGAGCCGGCCGGCGCTTCCGACCCCCCTCGGAGGCGCCGGCCTCCTGCTGTGTCCCGCCGGTCAGCGGTAGTTGGTGAACTGCACCGCGAAGTCGAGATCCTTGCCCTTGAGCAGGGCGATGACGGCCTGCAGGTCGTCCTTCTTCTTCGCCGACACCCGCAGCTGGTCGCCCTGGATCTGCGGCTGCACGCCCTTCGGGCCCTCGTCGCGGATGATCTTCGCGACCTTCTTGGCGTTGTCCTGGCTGATGCCCTCGGCCACCGTGGCCGTGATCCGGTACTCCTTGCCGGACTGCTGCGGGTCGCCGGCGTCGAGCGTCTTGAGCGAGACCTGGCGCTTGACCAGCTTCTCCTTGAAGACGTCGAGCAGCGCCTTGACCCGCTCCTCGCTCTCGGCCTTGAGCAGCACGTCGTCCCCGGACCAGTTGATCTCGGCCCCGGTGCCCTTGAAGTCGTAGCGGGTGGCGGCCTCCTTGGCGGTCTGGTTGAGGGCGTTGTCCACCTCTTGCCGGTCGACCTTGCTGACGATGTCGAACGACGGGTCGGCCACTGCTGACTCCTTGCTATCGTTGCCCCCGCACCAAGGCGGGTTGCCCGAGTGGTCAATGGGAGCGGACTGTAAATCCGTCGGCTTAGCCTACGAAGGTTCGAACCCTTCACCCGCCACCAGCGTGCAGAACGGCCCCTGGCCCTCGTGGTCAGGGGCCGTTTGCGTGCCCCGGCCAGTCCACCGGCGGGTTGGT